>JAEYYJ010000029.1 GCA_023430845.1 Pseudomonadota bacterium | reverse complement strand
CAGCAGTAGAGCGCGCCGCATGGCGCCTGTCTGCTTGCTCGCGAGCGGATCGGCCAGATCGCCCGGTGCCTGAGGCAGATCGCGGTACTGTGCGGCGAGAGCTTCGGCGGGGAGTAGCGCGAGCCGTGCGGCCCGTTCCGCCGCAAGAGCCTTGAGACCTGGATCGATGTTCTGCGACGTCGCGATGATCGCGAGCACGGCCGGCTCCGCGCGATCGACCAATGTGTTCGGCCACACGACGCCCGCGATCTCGCCGATGCGGTAGTCGAGCACGCCGACCGAGGCCGGCAGGGCTGGCGGCGCTTTGCCGCCCGCGCCTGCGCCTTCGAGCACCGCACGCGCGAAGGGCGCATCGATGTTCTCGCTCCGCATAAGGTCGGCCGTAAGCTTGCCGGCGTCGGCATTGCCACCCGACATGGCGCAATACCCGGCGGCGAGTAGCGCATCGCGGCGGGCTTCGACCGGAAGCGACGCCCGGTTGCGAATGGCGTCACCGGCAAGTGCACACCCGGCCTCGCGATTGCCGGCGAGAATCTGGGCGCGCAGGACGATGATGGCGAGCGCAGGATCGCTCGGCGCGCTCGTCCGCGCGAGCACGGTCTTCAGAGCATCGATTGCGCCCGCGCGCCGCAGGGCCTCGATGCGGATGGTCTCGAATGTCGGTGGCACCGCGCCGGCAGCACGCCAGGGTTCCGGCCAGAGTGTCGCCAAGGCCGCCGATCTGGGTGGCAGCTCGATGCCGCCGATGATCTCCTCGAGCGTCTTCGGTGCGAAGCTGGCAAGACCGTCGAGCGCGGGGCGAGGTGTTGCGTTTGCTGGTGGCGGAAGCGGCGCAGGTGTTCTCTGGGGCGCGGGGGGCTGAGCGGGCGGGCGCGGGGGCGCGTGTCTGCCCTCACGATCACGGCGGGGGCTGGGAAGAAAACCGCGATCGTCAAAACGGTCGTCAGGAATGGGCGTCGTGCGCGTATCCCATGCTGATGATGGTGATGTTGGGAAGGGCGTCGAGGCAAGGGGCGCTTCTGGCTCCGGGTCGGCAAGTGGCGCGAGTTCCTGTCGTTCGACCGCGACGGGCGCAGCGCTCCGGGGCGCCCGAGGGTTGGCCTCATAGCCTTGAGGTTCGTCGCCGCGAGAGCGAGGGGCGCCCCTCGATCCACCCGGGGGCTCGAGCGGACGATCACCTTCGCGAACACCGGAGCTATCGATGCCGCCGCCGCGCCCGGGGCGTTCCTTTTTCTGGAAGAGCATCCACGTGTCCTGCGCCGCCGATGGTCCGACACCGGAAAGCACGCCGCAGGTCGCGAGAGTCGCGGTAAGCAGCATGGCCGTCGCCCGTTTCGTCAACCTGGAGGGCGGTCTGGCCATCACGGGGTACACCTAGTCACGCCGTACTTTCACGCCCGAAACGGGCTGCGAGATTTCCCGGGAGTCGGGCTCGAAGAATTCCGATAGCACATAGAGGCCGCCGGCCGTCGCAGCCGACAGCACGGCAATCACCATCAAGAACCTGAAAAGACTAGGCATCGTAAGTCCTGTACTTTGTGCGGATAGGACCGCCAGTTGGCGCTATTATGGCGCCACCGGCACCGCTGCCAAGGCTGAGGGTCCGCTGCCCCCGGACTTATTCTCGTGGTTGCAGGGGATCCTGTGTTGCAATTCAATGGATTGCGGACCATGAGATGGTTCAGGACGGCTGCCTGTTCGCAGGCGCCGCTTGGGAGAAGAAAGCACGCGGCCGTGGCAGCCGCCAGGGAAACACGCGGAGCCCGGCGATAATGCGATTCGGCTGGAAAAAGCGGGACCGGGGCGAGTTTCTCGCACGCGCTCAGCAAGTGCGAGAGAAGCTTGGTGCGCGCTCGATCGTCATGGTCGGCCTCATGGGCTGCGGCAAATCTTCCATCGGCCGCCGGCTCGCGACCGCGCTGGGGCTTTCCTTTGCCGATGCCGATGACGAGATCGAGCGCGCTGCCGTCAAGACCATCCCGGAGATCTTCGCCGACCACGGCGAGGCGTACTTCCGCGACGGCGAGCGCAGGGTCATCAAGCGGCTGCTCGCCTCTGGCCCCCAGGTCTTGGCGACTGGCGGCGGCGCTTTCATGAATGAGGAAACGCGCGCCGCGATCAAGGCGGCGGGCATCAGCATCTGGTTGCGCGCCGAACTCGACGTGCTCATGCGGCGCGTTGCCAAGCGCGACAACCGTCCGTTGCTTAAGGCCGACGATCCGACGGCTGTCATGAGGAAGCTCATGGAGCAGCGCTACCCCATCTACGCGGAGGCCGACATCACCATCGAGAGCCGGGACACGACGCACGAGCTTATCGTCAACGAGATTATCGCGGCTCTGCTCTCGCAGCCCGACTGGCCCAAGAGCGAAGCCACAAGTGGAGCTGTCCATGGCGAGCCCTGAGATGTCGGCGGATCATCGCGCCGAGCGGGTCGTGCACGTCGATCTGGGTACGCGCGCCTACGACGTGCTCATTGGGGGCGATCTCATCGCGCGGGCCGGCGACATGGTCGTCTCGCGCTTTGGTAAGGCGCGCGCGGCCATCGTGACGGACGAGAACGTCGCGAAGCAGCACCTCGCGACGCTCGAGACCTCGCTCCGCACGTTCGATCGACATCTCGGCACGATCATCATGTCGCCCGGCGAGAGCACGAAATGCTTCGCTGAGCTTGGCCGCCTGAGCGAGGGCCTGCTGTCCTTGAAGCTCGAGCGCGGCGATCTTGTCATTGCGCTCGGTGGCGGCGTCATCGGTGATCTCGCCGGCTTCGCGGCGTCGATCCTCCGTCGTGGCGTGCGCTTCGTACAGATTCCGACGAGCTTGCTCGCGCAGGTCGACAGCAGCGTCGGCGGCAAGACCGGCATCAACACGCCTCAGGGGAAGAACCTCATCGGTGCCTTTCATCAGCCGAGCCTCGTTCTCGCGGATACGAACGCACTTTCGACGCTTCCCCTACGCGAGATGCGCGCCGGTTATGCCGAGGTCGCGAAGTACGGACTGCTTGGTGATGCGCGCTTCTTCGGATGGCTGGAGCAGAACTGGCAGCGCCTCTTTGGGAACGATCCCGCGACGCTGACCGAGGCCATTGAAGTTTCGATTGCCGCCAAGGCCCGCATCGTGGAACGCGACGAGACCGAGACCGGCGATCGTATGCTCCTCAACCTCGGGCACACCTTCGGTCACGCGCTCGAAGCCTGGGCCGGCTATTCGAGCCGTCTCCTGCACGGCGAAGCTGTCGCCATCGGCATGGCGCAGGCGGCGCGCTTCTCCGAGGAGCGCGGGCTTTGTCCTGCGGGAACTGCCGCGCGCGCCGAGAAACATCTACGCGCCGTCGGCCTGCCGACGCGCGTCGCGCATATTCCCGGCGATGATCGACCAGATCCGAAAGTGCTGTTCGCGCTTATGCAGCAGGACAAGAAAGTTCAGTCCGGCCGGCTGACCTTCATCCTCATGCGCGGGATTGGCGACGCCTTCGTCACGCGCGAGGTCGAGGCGGAGGATGTCGCGGCGTTCCTCGAACGCGAGGTCGTGTTGCCGGCGTAGACCCCCTCTAGATCGACCTGCATGCTTCCACACCCGCCGGGCACATCTGCCGCGACGAACGCCTTCTCGACTCAGCCGGGAATTCCACAGCCTGCGCGTGTTCTTGGGAAGAACGGCAATTAGAAGTTGCGTCATGTGGGCGAATCAATAACCTCTGGTTGTGCCGTGCAGGGCCTGTATCTGAGTGCGGGGCGGACCGGGGGGCCGGGAGCTTTCGTCGCTTGGCGCGGCTGAATTGCCATCGAACCGAAAGGAACTCTCCAAATGAAGCGTTCGTTTGGGGCCGCACTGGCCCTGTTTGCTATGCCTGTAATCCTGGCGGGTGCAGCTCATGCGCAGTCCACCACGACGCCGGCGAACCTTGGCGTCTCGATCACCATCACCGATGAGTGCTC
>JAEYYJ010000249.1 GCA_023430845.1 Pseudomonadota bacterium | reverse complement strand
GGCTCGCTCATCCGCTTCGACCGCAATGCGGCGGTGCTGATCAACGCCAACGGCGATCCGATCGGTACGCGCATCTTCGGACCGGTGACGCGTGAACTGCGTGCCAGGAAGCACGTGAAGATCATGTCGCTTGCGCCGGAGGTCCTGTAATGCCCTCGCTCAAGATCAAGAAGGGTGACCACGTCATCGTGCTCGCGGGCCGCGACAAGGGCAAGCACGGCGAAGTCATCAAGATGATCCCCAAGGAGAACCGCGCACTCGTGCGTGGCGTCAACATGGTGCGCCGCCATCAGAAGCAGAGCGCGAGCGCCGAAGGCGGGATCATCTCGAAGGAAGCAACCATCGACCTGTCGAACCTCGCGCTTGAGGATCCGAAGGACGGCAAGCCGACGCGCGTCGGTTTCAAGATCCTCGAGGATGGCCGCAAGGTGCGGTTCTCGAAGCGCTCGGGCGAAGTCATTCCGGAGAAGTCATAAGCCATGGCCGACAACGCGAAACAGAAGGGCGGCAGCGCCCCCGCTGGCGCCAAGGGCGGTAAGCCGAAGGGCCCGCCGGCTAAGGAAGCCAAGGCGAAGGCCGCGACCGGTGCTGCTGCTGCGCCGCGCAAGCCGCGCCCAGCCGACTACAAGCCGCGCATGAAGACGCTTTACGAGGCGGAGATTCGCAAGAAGCTCGCGGAGCACTTCGGGTATACGAACCCGATGCGCATTCCGCGCCTCGAGAAGATCGTGCTCAACATGGGCGTCGGCGAGGCTGTGAACGACCGCAAGAAGGTCGAGAATGCCTCGAAGGATCTCGCGATGATCGCGGGCCAGCGGCCGGTCATCACGCGAGCGCGGAAGTCGATCGCGACGTACAAGGTGCGCGAGAACATGGCGCTCGGCGCCAAGGTCACGCTGCGCGGCGATCGCATGTACGAGTTCCTCGACCGCCTGGTCACGATCGCGCTGCCGCGCGTGAAGGACTTCCGCGGGCTGAATGCGAAGAGCTTCGACGGCCGCGGCAACTTTGCCCTCGGCCTCAAGGAGCACATCGTGTTCCCCGAGATCGACTATGACCAGGTCGACGAGATCTGGGGTATGGACGTGATCGTGTGCACGACGGCGGGCACCGACGACGAGGCTCGCGAGTTGCTGCGCGCTTTTAATTTCCCGTTCCGGACGTAATGGGACGAATGACGATCAGGCAGGCAGCGACCCTGCCGGCATATGGGTCTTGGAGGACCTGATGGCGAAGAAGAGCTCGATCAACAAGAATCAGCGCCGGCGCAAGCTGGTGGATCAATACGCCGAGCGGCGCAGCGTGCTGAAAGAGACTGCGGCCGATCTCAAGCAGCCGGCCGAGGTGCGCTTCGCTGCGCAGCTCAAGCTCGCCACGCTGCCGCGGAACTCGTCGAAGACGCGCATCCGCAACCGCTGCGAAATCACCGGCCGTTCGCGCGGCTACTATCGCAAGCTCAAGCTGTGCCGCAACCAGCTCCGCGAGCTGGCAAGCCAGGGCATGATCCCCGGCATGGTCAAGTCGAGCTGGTAGAAGGACGAGATCCTATGGCGATGAACGATCCGCTCGGCGATATGCTGACCCGCATCCGCAATGCGCAGATGCGGCGGCGGCCGAAGGTGAGCAGCCCGGCTTCCAATCTCAGGACGCGCGTTCTGGACGTGCTGACCGAGGAAGGCTATATCCGCGGCTACACACGCGTCGATCACAAGAACGGCATGTCCGAGCTCGAGATCGAGCTCAAGTACCTGAACGGCCAGCCGGCGATCAAGGAGATCTCCCGCGTCTCCAAGCCTGGCCGTCGCGTCTACTCGCCGCTCCGTGATCTCCCGACGGTCGCCAACGGCCTCGGCCTCTCGATCCTGTCGACGCCGAAGGGCGTGATGTCGGATACGCGGGCCCGCGAGGAGCAGGTCGGCGGCGAGGTGCTCTGCAGCGTATTCTGAGGCGTGGGCGCTCTCATCGGATGGGCGCCTGCGGCTGGATGATTTGAATTGAGGAACTGACGCGATGTCGCGCATCGGCAAGAAACCGGTCCCCATCCCTGCCAACGTGCAGGCGGATGTGAGCGGCCAGACGGTCAAGGTCAAGGGGCCGAAGGGCGAGCTCTCCGTGACGCTGCCTGAGGACGTCAAGATCGAGAAGACCGCCGACGGTATCAGTGTGACGCCGCGCGAGGACACGCAGCGCGCGCGCAGCATGTGGGGCCTCTCGCGGACGCTCGTCGACAACCAGGTCAAGGGTGTCGTCGACGGCTATGCAGAGACGCTCGAGATCCACGGCGTCGGCTTTCGTGCCCAGCTCAAGGGCAAGGATCTGACGCTGCAACTCGGGTTCAGCCACGAGATCAACTACAAGATTCCCGATGGCATCGACGTGAAGCTCGGCGGTCCGCGCCAGGATCACGTGCTGATTTCGGGGATCGACAAGCAGAAGGTCGGACAGGTTGCGGCTGAGATCCGCGGCTACCGTCCGCCGGAGCCGTACCAGGGCAAGGGTGTTCGCTATCAGGGCGAGTTCATCCTGCGCAAGGAAGGCAAGAAGAAGTAGCGAGAGAACCGATGAGCGCCCACGACAAACAGTTCCAGCGCCGCGCGAAGCGCGTACGGCGGACCTTGAAGAAGGTTGCGAACGGGAAGCCGCGCCTGTCGGTCTTCCGTTCCTCCAAGCATATTTATGCGCAGGTGATCGACGACGCCAAGGGCGTGACGGTCGCGGCTGCCTCGAGCATCGAAAAGGATGTCAAAGGCAAGCTGAAGACCGGTGCGGACAAGGCTGCTGCTGCCGAGGTCGGCAAGCTCCTTGCCGAGCGCGCGGTCAAGGCTGGCGTCGCCGAAGTCGTCTTCGATCGTGGCGGCTACATCTATCACGGACGCGTCAAGTCGCTGGCCGATGCGGCCCGCGAAGGCGGCCTGAGCTTCTGAGCGAGAAAGGTTTATCGACGTGGCACGCAATCCTTCCCGAGATCGGGACCGCGACGACGATCGCAAAGGCGATTTCACCGAGAAGCTCGTCCACATCAACCGCGTCGCGAAGGTTGTGAAGGGCGGCAAGCGCTTCGGTTTCGCGGCGCTCGTGGTTGTCGGCGATCAGCAGGGCCAGGTCGGCTTCGGTCATGGCAAGGCGCGCGAAGTGCCGGAAGCCATCCGCAAGGCCGGCGAAGCGGCGCGTCGTGCGATGCTGCGCGTACCGCTGCGCGACAAGCGCACGCTGCATCATGACTGCAAGGGCCGCCACGGTGCGGGCCGCGTGGTTCTGCGCGCTGCACCTCCCGGCACCGGCATCATCGCGGGTGGTCCGATGCGCGCGGTGTTCGATGCGCTCGGTGTGCGCGACGTCGTTGCGAAATCGCTCGGCACATCGAACCCCTACAACATGGTGCGCGCCACATTCGACGCGCTCAAGCTGCAGGAAAATCCGCGTGGCGTTGCGGCTCGTCGCAGCAAGAAGGTGAGCGAGATCGTTGCGCGCCGTCGCGATACCGCGGGCGAGGCGACGACCGAAGCCGCCGCGCAGGAATAGTCAAGCTCTTGGAGCTGGGCGGCGCTGAGTGGCACCGCCGGGATCCAGGTTAGAGGACACGAAGAACATGGCAGACGGTAAGAGCGGCGCCGGCAAGACGATCACCGTCGAGCAGATCGCGAGCCCCATGCGGCGCCCGGATATTCAGCGCCAGACCCTCATCGGTCTCGGCCTCAACAAGCTGCACCGCCGGAGCACGCTCGTCGATACACCCGACGTGCGCGGCATGATCAACAAGATTCCGCACCTCGTGAAAATCGTCGAAGAGACGAAATAGCGACGTCGGGCAAGGAAGGAGCGCGGGGCCATGCGGCTCAACGACATCAAGGACAATGCCGGTTCGCGCAAGACGCGCATCAGGATCGGCCGCGGCATCGGCTCGGGCATCGGCAAGACCGGTGGCCGCGGTGGCAAGGGTCAGACGGCGCGTTCGGGCGTCGCGATCGGCGGCTTCGAGGGTGGCCAGATGCCGCTCCATCGTCGTCTGCCGAAGCGCGGTTTCCGCTCACGCAGCCGCGATGAATTCAACGAGGTTTCGCTCGGCAATCTGCAGGGGGCTGTCGATACCGGCCGCCTCGATGCGGGCAAGCCGGTCGATGTCGCGGCGCTCAAGGCAGCCGGCCTCGTACGCCGCGAGCTGAGCGGTGTTCGCATTCTCGGCGACGGCGAGATCAAGTCGGCGCTGAAACTGACGGTCAATCACGCAACGGCTTCCGCTCGCGCAGCGATCGAGAAGGCTGGCGGCGCCATCACGCTCATCGAGCGCAAGGTGCTCGACGCCGATGAGGCCAAGCGCGCAAAGACCGCAGCCAAGAAGGCCAAGTCGGGCGGCACGAAGAAGAAGTCTGACGACGAATAAGGCCGCGTATCTGGTCGGGGCGGGAAACGGGTGCGGAACGGTTGTTGGGGGCCGCGTCGCTGTCGCCAGTTGCACCGAACCTGTTCAAGCCCCATGTTGATCGAAATTCTTCTGGCTCCGCCCGGCCCTCCGGTGCGGGGCCCGAATCCGTCCCGGGAGCCTGAGACGCCATGGTATCGGCCGCCGAGCAACTTGCAGCCAACTTGAACTTCGGTGCCTTTTCGAAGGCCGAAGAGCTCAAGAAGCGGATCTGGTTCACGCTGGGAGCACTTGTCGTCTACCGCATCGGTACGTTCATCCCGATGCCCGGTATCGATCCCATCGCCTTCGCCGAGACGTTCCGCCAGAACGCGTCCGGCATTCTCGGCATGGTCAATCTGTTCGCCGGCGGCGCGATCGAGCGCATGGCGATCTTCGCGCTCAACATCATGCCGTACATCTCTGCATCGATCATCATGCAGCTGATGTCCTCGGTTTCGCCCAAGCTCGAGGCTCTCAAGAAGGAAGGCGAGCAAGGCCGCAAGCAGATCAACCAGTACACGCGTTATCTGACCGTGGTGCTGGCTGCTTTCCAGGCGTACGGCATTGCCATCG
Source organism: Pseudomonadota bacterium (assembly GCA_023430845.1). Lineage (GTDB taxonomy): Bacteria > Pseudomonadota > Alphaproteobacteria > Rhizobiales > Hyphomicrobiaceae. Next base: position 2,126 of record JAEYYJ010000249.1, on the reverse strand, counting down.
GCCTCGAAGGTTCGAGTGGCCCGGCGGGCTCCGTGGTCGTCGACCCGGGATGGTTCTTCCGCATGTCGACCGTGATCACGCTGGTCGGCGGCACCATGTTCCTCATGTGGCTCGGCGAGCAGATCACGGCACGCGGGGTCGGCAACGGCATCTCGCTCATCATCTTCGCCGGCATCGTCGCCGGCTTGCCGAGCGCCATCATCGGCCTCTTCGAGCTTGCTCGCACGGGCGCGCTCGCGACGCCCCTTCTGCTCATGCTGCTCGTGCTCATGCTGGCGGTCGTTGCCGCGATCGTCTTCATGGAGCGCGCTCAGCGCCGCCTGCTCATTCAGTATCCGAAGCGCCAGGTCGGCAATCGCATGTTCCAGGGCGAGGCTTCGCACCTGCCCTTGAAGCTCAACACCGCCGGCGTGATCCCGCCGATCTTCGCATCCTCGCTGCTGTTGCTGCCGATTACAGCGGCGCAGTTCAGCCAGGGCGGCACTGGCGGCTCCGAATGGTTGAACGCGATCGTCGCAGCACTTGGCCGCGGTCAGCCGCTGCATATCGCCATCTATGTGGCGATGATCATCTTCTTCGCGTTCTTCTATACGGCTGTCGTATTCAATGCGAACGACACGGCCGATAACTTGCGCAAGTACGGCGGCTATCTGCCGGGCATCCGGCCGGGCCAGAAGACTGCCGAGTACATCGACTACGTGCTGACCCGCATCACTTTTGTCGGTGCCATCTATCTCGCGATCGTCTGCGTCTTACCCGAGCTGTTGATCGCCTATGCGGCGGTTCCCTTCTACTTCGGCGGCACTTCATTGCTCATTGCGGTGAGCGTCACCATGGATACCGTGGCCCAGGTACAGAGCCATCTGCTGGCTCATCAGTACGAAGGGCTGATCAAGAAGGCGAAGCTCAGGGGCGCGTCGTCGCGGAGTGGCCGGAGATGAAACTGATCCTGTTGGGGCCGCCGGGGGCCGGCAAGGGGACACAGGCTCAGCAGCTCGCGAAGAAGCGCAGCCTCGTGCAACTTTCGACCGGCGAGATGCTGCGCGCCGCCGTCAAGGCTGGGACCGACGTGGGGCTCAAAGCCAAGGCGCTCATGGACAAGGGCGAGCTCGTCTCTGACGACGTTGTCGTCGGCATCATCGCCGAACGCATCGAACAGCCGGACTGCAAGTCCGGCTTCATTCTGGATGGGTTTCCGCGCACGCTCCAACAGGCAGCGGCCCTCGACAAGATGCTCGCCGACAAAGGCGACCGCATGGATGCGGTTATCGAGCTCAAGGTAGACTACAATCGCCTCGTGGAGCGCATTGTGGGGCGTTATGCCTGCGCCAAGTGCGGCGAGGGCTACCATGATCGCTTCAAGCGCCCCAAGGTGCGCGGAGTGTGCGACGTCTGCGGTAGCACCGACTTCACGCGCCGCGCTGACGACAACGCGGAGACCGTCACCACCCGGATGATGGCCTACTACCGCGAGACCTCGCCGCTCATCGGCTATTACTTCTGTAAGGGCAACCTTCATGCCGTCGACGGCATGGCTCCGATCGACGAAGTGGGCGACGAAATCGAGGGCGTTCTCGCCAAGCTCTCGTAAGGCCAGCACCCCGCGGCAGCCATACGGCCGTCCGCATTTCCATGGCACTTCCTCAGGTCCGCAGTGGTCCGGCGCTTCAACCGTGCGCCGGTCTGCTCTATAAGTTTGTGCCCGTGCATCGACGGCCAGACCGCTTGCGATGCCCATGGCAGGCTCGTAGGAGACCGATGAGCAATTTTTCTATATTCGGATGGCGCCGTGCCGGCAGGTTGCTCGGCCTTGTGTTCCTGCTGCCGCTGCTTGCGCTCGGACACCTCACTCCTACAGCCGCGCAGCAGCGCAAAGAGCCTCCGCCGTCGCGCGCTGCTGCGCAATACTCGTACGCACCCATCGTCAAGCGGGCAGCACCCGCTGTCGTCAACGTGTACGCGCGTGGTCGCGTCGCGACGCAGGCTCCAGGCTTGCCGGGTGATTTTCTGTTCCGCGATTTTTTCCGCGACCGCATGGGTATGCCGCGTGACCGCGTGCAGAGTGCACTCGGGTCAGGCGTGATCGTGTCGCCGGACGGCGTCATCGTGACCAACACGCACGTGGT
>JAEYYJ010000194.1 GCA_023430845.1 Pseudomonadota bacterium | reverse complement strand
GCGCAAGCGGCCCCGAAATTATGGTGGGGTTGATCGAATCCCTGATCCACCGGCAGGCCGATCTCATCGAGCGCATCCAGGATGACGTCGACCGCCTCGCGCCGAGTGTGTTCGTGATCAAGGGCGGCCAGCAGACGCGCGGCAAGCGTCTCGACGTCGCGCTCCGGACGATCGGCAAGGAAGGCGACATCATCGCGCGCGTGCAGGAAAGTGCGTTCTCCATCGACCGCGTGCTCGCCTTCGTCGCGAACGCCATGCGCGAGCGCGGCAGCGACGCCCGGGTGAGCAAACGCATCAAGTCGGCGCAGCGCGATATCGCCTCGCTGCTCGACAACATGCGCTTCCTCAGCACGCGACTGGAGTTTCTGCTCGAAGCGACGCTCGGCATGATCAACATCGAGCAGAACCAGATCATCAAGCTCTTCTCGGTTGCCGCGGTGGTATTCCTTCCGCCGACGCTCATCGCCTCGATCTACGGCATGAACTTCAAGCACATGCCGGAGCTGGACTGGCCCTTCGGCTATCCATTGGCGCTCATTCTGATGGTGCTCGCTGCCATCCTTCCCTACGTCTATTTCAGGCGTAAGGGCTGGCTGTAGATGTGGCGCGGCGCGTGGCTAGCCGTCGCAGCCGTCTGCCTTCTTATTGGAGTCGCGCACGCGGAGGCGCCACCGTGCCCGCTCACGCGCGGCGACACGCGCGCCATTGCCCGCGTACTCGATGGTGAAACGCTGCTACTCGATGATGGGCGTCATTTGCGGTTGATCGGTGCGCTGGCGCCGCGAGCGGCTGATGTCGGCGCAACGTCCGGCAGTTGGCCGCCGGAGAATGCGACGCGCGACGCGCTGGCCGAGCTTGCAGTTGGGCGCTCAGCGATGTTGTGGCACGATACTGTGCAACGTGATCGCTATGGGCAGATGCTGGCGCACGTCATGATCGAAGGTGCATGGCTGCAGGGCGCGCTTGTCACACGTGGCCTCTCGCGCGCCTACGGGCGTCCGGGTGAGGATGCGTGCACCGAGACCTTGGCAAAGTTCGAGCGCCGCGCGCGCAAAGAGAAGACCGGGCTCTGGGCCAATGCTGCTTATCGCGTGCGTGCGGCGTCACGCGATGATTGGGGCAACGCTGCCGGCACTTTTCATGTTGTGAGCGGTACGGTGCGGCGTGTGTCACGCGGCAGTGGCGAGGTCTATGTCTCGCTCGGCGCGCGACGCGGTCGCGCCTATCCGCTTGCGGCGGTGGTGCCCGGCAATCGCGCGGATCTGACGGGTGGGATAGCGGTGCGCTCGCTGGTTGGTCGTCGCGTGCTCGTGCGTGGCTGGATCGAGCAGCGCCGCGGCCCGGTGATCGTCGTCGATAGCAAGGGTCAGCTCGAACTTATGAGTGTCAGTCAATAAAAGACGGGGGTTCGGGGGTGTCCCCCGAGCGGGTTTCAGGGCGGCAGCCCTGTTCGCGCCTGCGGCGCGAGCGAGACTAGTCTCGCGCTCTATCGGGAGGGACACCCTCCCGAACCCACCCGATTTTATTGACTTGTCACGTGTGCAAGCCGTCGCCGCTCCAGCTCGACGACGGGACCATCCGGCTCGGCGAGGCCGCGTGCGATCATCTCGATGGACGGGCGGTTGCCGTCGAGCGCGATACGATAGATGTGATAGCGCGCCGGTGGCTCCTTCTTATGCGGACGCGCGAGCGCCGCTGACGGCACGCCGATGATGGGAATGTCGCCCGAGGGCGCCGGGTGCCAGTGCTCGCTCGAGACGTGTTCATGACCATGCAACACGAGCTCGGCACCATGGCGCGCGAGAACTTCGGCGAGCGCATCCGCATCCTGGAGATCGTGGCGCGCCTTCGACAGGCCCGGCACGGGCGGATGATGGATGAGAACGATGCGCGTGAGGCCCTCGGCGCCGAGCCGATCGAGAATGCGCGCGAGGCGATCGAGCTGCGGTTTGCCTATGCGGCCGATGGCATACATGGGACGCGTCGGTACGGCCGAGTTCAGCGCGATGATCGCGAGCTTGCCGAAGCGGCGCACGAAGGGGAAAGCGGCCTCGCCGCTCAGAGCTTCGGCGATGGCGTAGTCGGCGGCGGCCGTGTTGGGCGACATATGCGCGTGCCAGCGCGCGGTGCCGTGGTCGGCGCCGATGCTGCTGTAGATGTCGTGATTGCCGGGGATGACCGTGACGCGCTCGCCATCGCCGAGCGTGCGGAGCCAGGCCAGTGCGGCCTCATGCTCGGCGGGGAGACCGAGGTTGGCGATGTCGCCGGTAACGGCAACGTGGTCGGGTGCCTGAGCGGCGATATCGGCGACGATGCGGTCGAGGACGTCGCGGCTGTAGAGATGGCGCCGGCTGCGCTGCCAGTTCAGCCAACCGAGGAGGCGCTTCACATTCCAGTGGCGGGCACCGATGGGCGGCAAGGGGCCGAGGTGAACGTCCGAGAGGTGCGCCAGGGTGAAATGCGTGCCGGTCGATTCTGCCGCCGTCATACTGTCGGGCCTGCTGTGGTAGGATGCGTCACGAGCGCTTATACGCGAGCCGCCGATGTGCCGCAAAGGCGCCAAACCTTAAGCAAACTCAGCGTTGTGTCCGGGCTGATTGCCGTTCGCGCTGGCAAGGTAGGGCCGGACAGGAGTATACGGGCAGACATGAGCGACATTCTCGACAAGATCACGAAATACAAGCTCGCCGAGATCGCCGAGGCGAAGCAGGTGCGGCCGCAGGCGGCCATCGAGGAGGCGGCGCGACGCGCGACGCCGGTGCGGTCGTTCGCGGGCGCGCTCGAGCGGCGCATTCGCGAAGGCCAGTTTGCACTGATCGCCGAGATCAAGAAGGCCTCG
>JAEYYJ010000140.1 GCA_023430845.1 Pseudomonadota bacterium | reverse complement strand
GACCTACGCGACGTGGTGGATCCGTCAGGCCATCACGCGCTCGATCGCCGATCAGGCGCGCACGATCCGCATTCCCGTGCACATGATCGAGACGATCAACAAGATCGTGCGCACGAGCCGGCAGATGTTGCACGAGATCGGCCGTGAGCCGACTCCGGAGGAGCTTGCCGAGAAGCTCGCCATGCCGATCGAGAAGGTCCGCAAGGTGCTGAAGATCGCCAAGGAGCCGATCAGCCTCGAGACGCCGATCGGCGACGAGGAGGATTCACATCTCGGCGATTTCATCGAGGACAAGAATGCGCTGCTGCCGATCGATGCGGCCATTCAGTCGAACCTGCGCGAGACGACGACGCGCGTGCTTGCGTCGCTCACGCCGCGTGAGGAGCGCGTGCTGCGTATGCGCTTCGGCATCGGCATGAACACCGACCACACGCTCGAAGAGGTCGGCCAGCAGTTCTCGGTGACGCGCGAGCGCATCCGCCAGATCGAGGCGAAGGCGCTCCGCAAGCTCAAGCATCCGAGCCGCTCACGGAAGCTCCGCAGCTTCCTGGATAACTGATCGATGAAATGGCCGGGCCGAGCCCGGCCATTTTTCTTTCTGCAATTGGGGGTATCAGAATGAGATATGGACTGTTCCGGCAGGGAGCGATTGCAATTCTGGCCTTGACGGCTTCGTCGCTAGTGTCGGATGCGGCCATGGCGCAGAGCTGCAAGGATCTCGCGGGGCGTTGGACAGGGCCTTGGACGTTCAAGGGACCGCGTGCATCGACGCCGAGGTCGACGCTGACGGTCGTGGTGGCCGCCGATTGCTCGTACATGTTCTCGGGACAGTATTGGAATGGCCTCATCCGCACGCCGGGCCGCTTCACGATCAGCGGCAAGTCGATCAGCTATCGAAATGACGCAGGCTCGTATGGCCCAGTGACGCTACGAGGCGCCGGCAAGGGGGCGTCGCTAACATTCGTGCAGACACAGGGCAACTACGTTGCGACGGTAACTCGAGCTGGTCGCTAGCGCCGACGCATTTCATCCGAGCTAGAAGCGCCGGAACCTCCTGCTGATTGACACGTTTCTGCCCGGGCGCCACAACAGCTCCCGGGCAGTTTGCATTCTTATGGCGGAGCGCACGCGTGCGCCTCACGATACTGGCCGTTGTCGCGTTTTGCGCTTCCTTGCTGGCGGAGCATGTTTCCGCGCAGCCCGCAGCGACCTTTCAGGCGCGCTGCAGCGAACTCAGAGACTCCATGAAGGCTCTCGCCGGCCGCGAGGAGCGCGAACTCGTGACCATCGAGGTGGTCGGCGAGCTTCAGATCGTGCGAGAGCAGGACGGCCTCGTGTTCCTCGGCCTTTGCGGGCCGCCCGATCCACGCGTGCTCTGCATCACATACGAGGCGAACGGGCGCCAGGTGGGGGACCGCGTGCTCGTCGTGGGCGGCATACATCCGGCCGGCGAAGACTTCATCCAGCTCGACCCTTGTCTCCATCACACGCCCACCGCCGAGGACAAGAATTGACCTGCCTCGACTGCCCGAGCGGAGGTTGACCATGCCCGTCTATGAAGACGCCAGCGATCCGCTCGCGAGCCGCGCACGTTTCTTCCGCCGCCTGGGTGCAAATATCGCCCTCGCCGTTCTGCTCATTGCCGTATCGCTCTTCGCGGGTATGGCGGGCTACCACTGGCTCGGTGGGCTCGGCTGGGTCGACGCCTTCCTCAATGCGGCGATGATCCTGTCCGCCATGGGGCCCGTCGATAGTCTCAACAACGACAGTGCGAAAATCTTTGCCGGGCTCTATGCCATCTACTCCGGTCTGCTCGTCGTCGCGACTACGGCCCTGATCCTGGCGCCGGCGCTCCATCGCTTTCTGCATCGCCTGCACGTGAAGGACGAACAGGATCCGGACGACGATGACGATGACAGCGCGCCCGCAGCACGCGGGTAGCGTCTGGCCCTGTGCGCGGTTAGGCTGGCGCGAAATCAGCTCGCGAGGAAATGCTCATGTCATTCTGGAAGAAGCTCTTCGGCGGCGGCAGCGGTGGCGGATCGGAGGCCCCGGCTGGCCCCGCGAGCACGGCCGAGCATAAGGGTTTCACGATCGAGGCGCGTCCTTATCCGGAAGCCGGGCAGTTTCAGGTCGCGGGCACGATCAGCAAGCAGGTCGGCGAGGCTTTGAAGGAGCATCGCTTCGTGCGCGCGGATCGCTTCCCGACGCAGGACGAGGCCGCCGACTTCGCCTTGATGAAAGGCCGCCAGATCATCGATCAGCAGGGTGACCGTCTCTTCGATTGACATCGCCGCGCTGGATTTCCACAGTGCTCGCCATGCGCCTCTCGCGTGTCATCTCGAAGCTCTGTCTCGCCATGATGCTGGCGGTGTTTACGCTTGCCGCCGGTGTTCAATCGGCCGACGCGCACGCGGGCCATGGCCGCTCGATGGAGCCCTCGGGGCATGTGTCGTTGGCGGTTGTGGAGAGAGGTTCACATAAGGATTGCGATGAGGCG
>JAEYYJ010000082.1 GCA_023430845.1 Pseudomonadota bacterium | reverse complement strand
TTGCCTCGCACCGCTACATGGTTGGCGACACCTACTCGATCGTCGACATGGATGTGTGGGGCTGGGCGCGGCTCATCCCGATGGTGCTGTCGAAGGAAGCTCTGGCCGGCTATCCGAACCTGAAGCGCCTCGTGGATGAAATCGAGGCGCGGCCGGCAGCGCAGCGTGCGCTCAAACTCAAGGAGCGCTTCACCTTCAAGACCGAGAACGACGAGGAAGCACGCCGGAATATGTTCCGTCACATCACGGCGTAAGCGGGGCGTCCCATGGTCGGCGAGATCAGCGAGGCTGAAGCCAAAGGCGAGATCGCCGCTATCTTCGCGGAGCTGAGGACGCTCTGGGGTGTGCCGTATGTCTCGGCGATCCATCGCTATCTCGCCGCGAAGCCTGGCTTTCTGGAATGGGCCTGGGAAGCAGTGTCTCCTGCTTTCCGTGATGGAAGCGGCCAGGAGGCTGCATGGAGGTGTGCGACGGGCCTTTCCGTGCCGCCACTCGATCCCATTCCGGCGGCGGCCTTGCGCGTGTGGGGCATTGATAGCGCGGCCATCGCCGATGTGCGCAACGCGGCCGAGGGTTTCGTTCGTGTCGCGCCCGTCAACATGGTCTTTGCGGGGCTGGTGAAGCAGCTTCTCGAAGGCGCGGCGCCGTCCGGTGCAGAAACGGAGCGGCCGACGTGGCCCCCGCCGCCTCCGCTACCGGCCCCGCCGGAGATGGTCGATCTCGCGGCGCTCGATCCGACGGCGCGCGGGGCGACCATGCTTCTCGCATCTGAAATGGGCGGCAAGCCGTTCGTGCCGGGCCTCTACCGGATGCTGGCACACTGGCCGGGGCTCATGGCGCATCTCGCAACGGCCCTCGGCCCCCGCCTTGCGAGCGCGCCGGTTACATCGGCCTTCGATGAGCTGCGCCGGCGCATTGATAGCGTCGTGCCTGAAGTTCTATCGGGCCTGCCGCCCGTTTCGTCGGTGCGCCCACGTCCGTCCGATGCCGATCACGCGGACTTCTTGAATGTCGGACAGACTTACCGGCGCACGAGTCCCGAGCTGGTCATCGTTGGTCAGCTCCTGCTGGACGCACTGCCAAAGCAGATGGACTGATCTCTCAAGTCCCGACGACCAGTGGTGCCGTGAAGCGCTGCAGCGTCGCGATCACGCTGTTGGCGACGGTCAACCCAGTCCGCGGGTTTTCCGGCGAGGGGACGTTGGCGATCGTCATCGTCGCACTCCCGGAGTCGGAGCTGATCGTCACCGTATGCGTGTTGCGCTCGACGCCGGGGTCTGCCCACACTTCGACCTGAGTCGCATCGGGACCGACGCCCGCAAGTCCGAGCGCCGCCGCGACGTTCACGTTCGCCGGAAAGGCTTTGGCCGCCGCACGCGCACTGCCGCGGAATACGCAAAGCGGCGCCGTAAGGTTGTCGACATTGATGTTGTTCTCGACGAGATGAGGCGCGCCCGCGAGGCCATTCGGCGGCTTCCTCGTTTCCAGGCGCACTTCGTGGACCTTGCCGACGGCCATGGCTCGCACCGTGTCGAGGCCGATGAGAGCGCCCGTCGGCACGACAATGCGCGCGCCGGTCGTCTTTGCCTTCTCGACGAGGTCCATGTTGCCGATCAGCGCGCCGACCGAAAGCGGTATGAACCAGCGCCCGCGTGCGACGGCGGCCTCGGCCACCTCCCGGAAATGCGCGGCGGGGACGCACTCGATGATGATATCCGCGCGCTCGGCGAGGTCTGCGAGGCCGACAACCGCCGGCGGCGATTTCAACTCGGCAACGCGTTCGCGCCCGCGTCCGATATCCCGGGCGCTGACTGCGGTGAGCGTGATCCCCGGCACGGCGCCCGTATCGACCATGCGGGCGACCTTGAGACCGATGGCGCCGAGGCCGGCAATTGCAAGTGTGTAGGCCATGGCGGCTCCCCTCTCGAATTCGTGTGCGGATTTGAGCCGTGCCCGGCCTCAAGGTCCGCGTTTTGCTGATGGCTCCATAGCATAATACGCGCCGGGCGTTGCCGTCAGGGCCTGAGTTCGCTATGCCGCCATTGGATAATTCTCAGGAGGAGTGCGCGCCATGGGCGAAACAATTGGCTGGATCGGTGTTGGCAGCATTGGGCATCGCATGGCGAAGCATCTGGCCAATGCCGGGTACTCCCTCGTCGTCGCCGATGCCGGCAGCACCGCGCGCGCGCCTGAAGGCAGCAAGATCGCCAAGTCGAACGCCGAAGTCGCCGCCGGCGCCGAAACCATCATCCTCTCGCTGCCCGACGGGAAGATCAGCGTCCTCGTCGCCAAGGAAATCGCCGCTGCGCCGAACCGCAAGGCCAAGACGGTGATCGACACATCGACCATCGGCATCGCTGCCGCTGAGGAAGCGGCAGCCGTCCTCGCCGCTGCCGGCGTCCAGTACATCGATGCGCCGGTTTCGGGCGGCATCGCCGGGGCCGATAAGGCAACGCTGTCGGTCATGCTGGCCTGCCCCGAGGAGCACTACGAGCGCGTGAAGCCGCTCATGGCGCACATGGGCAAGCCCTTTCACATCGGCCCGAGGCCGGGACAGGGGCAGGCCGTGAAGCTGCTCAACAACTACCTCTCGGGGGTAGCGCAGGCCGCGAGCTGCGAGGCCATTGCCTTCGGCGTCAAGCAGGGCGTCCCGATGGCCAAGATCCTCGAGGTGGTGAACGTCTCGACCGGGCGCAATACGGCGACCGACGACAAGTTCCCGCGCCGGATCATCAACGAGGCCTACGACGCCGGCTTCACAGCGGCATTGCAGGCAAAGGACGTCCGTCTCTATCTCGAGAGCGCCAAAAAGAGCGATATCCCGAGCCAGGTCGCCTCGTCGGTTGTGGACGTGTGGAACAAGTTCGAGAAGGACTGGTCGGGGGCCGACATCACGCACATGTATCCCTATACGCGCGATGGCCGCGTGCCGCCGAAGAAGGCCTGAGCCTTTTCGGCATTAACCGACT
>JAEYYJ010000036.1 GCA_023430845.1 Pseudomonadota bacterium | reverse complement strand
TGGCGGTACGCAGAGAAGCGTGCTGCGTCGCCTCGTCCTTGATCGTCTGGTAGATCACCTTATCGACGAGCGGCAGCTTGACCTTCTCGCCGCCAATCGTGTCGCTGTCCCAGTAGTTCGGATTTTTCGTATAGGTATTCGAGCTGCCCGAGACGAAATCCGTCATCAGGAAGGGCCCCGTGCCGTTGGCGTTCTTCCAGTTGGCGATGCCGGCATCGACCACTTCCTTTGGATAGATGCACGAGAAGTAACCCCAGCCGAAGCGATAATCCCACTCGGCGAAGTGGTGCTTCATGTTGAAAACGATGGTGTGCTTGTCAGGCGTCTCGACCTTGTCGACGTGATCGAAGTACCCGCGAATGCGCTTGGGGCTCCCGTCGAGACGGTTGTAGGAGAAGAGAACATCCTCCGAGGTGAACTCACGCGACTTCATGACCCCCTCTTTCTCAGGGAACATGATGCCCTTGCGGAGTTTGATCTCGACGCGCAGCGGGTTTTGCTTCCACTCCCAGCTTTCCGCCAACTCGCCACGAATGGCGTCCGAAGGAAGCCACGCATCGGCATAGAATGGATGCGGGCCGCCGTTCTTCACCGACTTCGTGAGATCGGCAGCGAAAAGCTGCTCGCAATAGTGACCGATGTCGTGGTTCTGCTTCCAGTTCCAGTCGGCCGGATCAAAGGACAGCGCAGATAGCGTCGGATAGACCGTGCCGAGCGTGAGCGTGCCGCCGGGCTTTGGCTTTTCCGCCAGTGCCGTACTCATCGACAGAGCAAGCGTCATGGCTGCTGCGGCGCCGAGCCGGAGCGGCACTCCCAAGTGGTGTCGCATGTCGTCCTCCCAGTGTTTGCGATTTGGCCATTTCGGCTTCTGTTGGTGAGTTGGCGCTATCTGGATCCTCTCATACGAGGATCCAGCAGGTCACGAAGCGCATCGCCGAACATGTTCGTCGAGTACACAACGAGCGTCAGACATAAGCCCGGAGCCAGCGCGAGCCAGGGCCCTTGGAACATGAAAGTTCGCCCGGCGCCGGAGAGCATACCGCCCCACGTCGGCGCGGGCGGCGGAACGCCGAGACCGAGGAACGAGAGACCGGACTCGGCCAGAATGACGGTGCCGACGCGCGTGGTGAACAGCACGATGATCGGCGGCATGACGTTCGGCAGAATGTGCCGCCAGAGAATGCGCGGCGTGCGCGCACCGACCGACTGCGCGGCATGGACGTACATGTTCTCGCGCACGCTGATGACGGCGCTGCGGATGATGCGCGATCCGGCAATGCCGAGCAGCAGTCCGAGAGTTCCGATGATCTGAGGCATCCCCGGACCGAGCACGGAAACCACGACAATGAGGATGATGAGATCGGGGAAGCTCATCCACGCATCGACAAAGCGCTGCGTGATCATGTCGAAGCGGCCGCCGAGATAGCCCGTCAGGATACCGAGAACGACGGATATGATCGTTGCGAGGCCTGCTGCACAGAAGCCGATGATCACGGAGAGCTGCGCGCCGTATAAGCAGCGCGAGAACATGTCGCGACCGAGATTGTCCGTTCCAAAGGGATGCTGCCACGATGGCGGCTTCAGGCGATTGAGCGGTGAGATCTGGTTCATCCCGTAGGGAGCGAGAAAGTCGGCAAAGATCCCGCAGAAGAGAAACAGGAGGAAAATGATCGCGCCAGCGGCACCGAGCGGCTTTTCCTTGAACAGACGGACGACGAAGGTTGCAAACGGACCGCGCCGTCGGACGGTTGCGGGCTCCGATATGCTCGCCATCAGCGATACCTCACCCTGGGATCGAGCAGGCCGTAGCTCAGGTCGATGACGAGATTGAGCAGCATGATCGCAACACCGACGACCAGAAATACGCCGGTGATGATCGGATAGTCGCGTTGATAGACAGCGTCGAGCAGCAGGAGCCCCATACCCGGAATGACGAAAATCTGCTCCATGATCACCGCGCCGCCGATGAGCAGCGGTGCCTGCACGCCGATCAGTGTCACGACCGGTATCAGCGCATTGCGCAATGCGTGACGCGCAACGACCAGCCGTTCGCTCAAACCTTTGGCCCAGGCGGTGCGGATATAGTCCTGGCGCAGCACTTCGAGCATCATTGTCCGCGTGAGCCGCATGGATACGGCGGAGAGCGCGGTGCCGAGAATGATCGCGGGCAGGATCATCTGCTTGAGATTCTGAATGGGGTCTTCGGTGAAGGGCACGAAGCGAACTTCCGGTGACCAACCCCACCAGATCGAGGGAAACACCATCACCATTGTGCCGGTCCAGAAGCTCGGCACCGCCAGCATGAGAATGGAGAAGGAGCGCGCGATGTAGTCGCCGGTCGTATCCTGCCGGATGGCCGAGTAGACGCCGATCGGTATTGCCACCAAGAGCGCGACGACAAGGGCGAGAAGGCCGAGTTCCAGCGTGACCGGCATTCGCGCGAACAAGAGTTCGCTCACCGGCGTATTCTGCCAAAGCGACTGTCCGAAATCGCCGCGGAAGAGGATGCCGCCCATCCAGCGGCCGTACTGCTCCCACATGGGCCTGTCGAGCCCAAGGGCCGCGATCAGCTGATCACGGGTGAGCTTACTGGCGCTGACGTCGTTCTGGCTCAGCATGAGGTCGATCACGTCACCCGGGATCAACCGCACCGTCACGAACACGATCAGGCTCGCGAAGAACAACGTCGGCACCAACGCCAGAAGGCGCCGGGCGACATACGTCTTCATTATACTTTTTCTTTCATTCCTCCCTTATAACGGCAGAATGCCCGTACGACCCCGGCCTTGCAAGGATCGTTTTGGCCCGATGCCGTCAGGGAGCACCACGGTCTGGAATTCGCGGCTGCCGAAGATCGAGAGATCGGTGGGGAGTGATCAGCCCCTGAACCGCTGCCAGGTGACGGTTACACGCGTGCCCACGGGAATGCGTGGATAGAGATCCAGCACATCGCGATTATACATTCGAATGCAGCCCTTCGAGGCTGCGGTTCCAATCGTCCAGGGCGCATCCGTGCCATGAATGCGGTACAGCGTGGAGCCGAGATAGAGCGCGCGCACGCCGAGCGGATTCATCGGGTGCCCGCCTGGCACATGCGAGGGAAGACGAGGGTTCTCGCGGCGCATTTCCGCTGTAGGTGTCCAGCCAGGATTCCGCCGCTTGTCGGAGACATGCGTCACGCCCTGCCAGCGGCTTTTCTCGCGCGGGACCGCAATGGGATAGCTGATCGCAACACCCGGGCGCTGGATCCAATACAGGCGGCGATCCCCGAAGCTGACGATGATCTGCCCCGGTGCGTGCCGCCGATTGAAGGATACGACTTCGCGCGAGCCGCCCTCCCACAGGAATGAAAAGAAGCTCTGCGCGTTGGCAGTAGCGGTTCCAAACAGCAAAGCCGGAAGCGCGCAGGCAAGGATGGAAAGAGCCCGGAATATGTGCACGGCGCTGGTCCCCATTGCTAAGCGAGGATTGAAGCACAGCCATAACGATGGCGGGTCACCTGACGTTCATCGTGAATGGTGCGAGCCCATCGATCAAGTGCTTAACGCGGCGAATGGTTATCCTGCATCGGAGCTTAAGTATGGCACGAAGGCGACACTCTCATTGCTCCCGTGGATCGAGCGCATCGCGTAAGCCGTCGCCTAGCAGGTTGAAACCGAGCACAACCAACACGATCGCGATGCCGGGCGAGATCGACATCCAGGGCGCACTATCCATGTAATTCTTGGCCGTATTCAGCATCGATCCCCAAGAGGGCGCGGGAGGCTGCTGGCCGAGACCGAGAAATGAAAGGCTCGCCTCGGCAATGATCGCCGTCGCCACGGTCAGCGTTGCCTGCACGACAAGAGGCGCGAAGATATTCGGGGTGATGTGGCGCAGCAGGATAAGCCGGTTCGGCACGCCAACGGCCCGTGCGCCCTCGACGAAATCCTCGGTCTTTACCGCAAGCACCTGGCCACGCGTGAGGCGCACAAATATCGGCACCTGCGAGAGGCCGATCGCGATCATGGCATTCGTGAGCGACGGTCCGAGTGCGGCAGCAAGTGCGATAGCGAGGATCAGGAACGGTACGGCGAGCAGTGCGTCCGTCGCACGCGAGATAATTGCGTCGAGCCAACCGCCGAACCATCCCGCAACGAGACCGATAGGCATCCCGACGAACAGCGCGATGAAGACGGAGACAACGCCTGCGTAGAGTGAGGCAATGCCGCCGTGTATGAGACGCGAGAGGATATCGCGGCCGATCTCGTCCGTGCCGAGCCAGTGCATTGCGGACGGCGCCTTCCTCAGCATGAGAAAGTTCGTCTTGTTCGGATCGTAAGGTGCGATCCACGACGCAAAGACCGCCAGCACGACGAAGACGAGCACGAGCGTGGCGCCGAAAAGCGCAGCCGGATTCGCCATGAACTTGGCGAGTGCGCGATTGCGCCGCTGGGCCAGTGCCTCGGCGCCCGCCGTGGAAGCTACGGCTGGAGACG
>JAEYYJ010000021.1 GCA_023430845.1 Pseudomonadota bacterium | reverse complement strand
AGCCGCTGCCGTCGAGATCGCCGCCGGGCAGTGGCGCGCCAGCCGTCCATGCGGGGCCCATGCCCGCCAGATGCGGCGCGAGGCGCTCGAGCGCTTCCTCAGCAAGCCGGCGATAAGTCGTGACCTTGCCGCCCATGACCGTCAGCAGCGGCGGCGCGCCGGCCTCGGCGGCAAGCTCCAGATGATAGTCGCGCGTAACAGCCGATGGATTGGCCGACTGGTCGTCATAGAGCGGCCGCACACCAGCGTAGGTCCAAACGACCTCCTGCCGCCGCAACGGCACGCGAAAGAAGCGGCTCGCGAGATCCAGGAGATAGGCGATCTCGCCTTCATCGATCGCAACCGCGCCGGGGTCGCCGGTATAGGCGACATCGGTCGTGCCGATGAGCGTGAAGTGCTCCTCATAAGGCAGCGCGAAGACCACCCGGCCATCGCTGTTCTGCATCAGATAGGCATCATCAGCGCCCTCGATGCGCGGCACGACGAGATGACTGCCCTTGATGAGGCGCAAGCGCGGCGCCGCACGCCCGGTAATAGCGCCGCCGACCTTCTCCACCCACGGGCCAGCCGCGTTGACGAGGGCTCGTGCGCGCACCTCGCGTTCTTGGCCCGCGCCGCGCACCATGAGCCGCCAAAGCGCGCCCTCGGCACGCACGGCCGTGACCTCGTGGCGCGGAAGGATCTCGGCACCGCGTTCGGCTGCCGCCTGAGCATTGAGGATAACGAGCCGGGCATCGTCCACCCAGCAATCCCAGTAGGCAAACCCGCGCGTAAGCTCAGGCTTCAGCGGCAGTCCAACCGGATCGCGCGTCAGATCGAGAGCAGTCGACCCAGGCACGGCCTTGCGGCGATAGAGGTTGTCATAGAGAAACAGGCCGGCGCGCAACATCCAGCGCGGCCGCTGGCCCGGCATGTGCGGCAACACGAACCGCAAGGGCCAGATGATATGCGGCGCCTTCGCGAGCAAGACTTCGCGCTCGCCGAGCGCCTCGCGGACGAGGCGGAAGGCATAGTGCTCGAGATAACGCAATCCGCCATGCACGAGCTTGGAGCTCGCCGAGCTTGTCGCGCCGCCGAGATCCGCCTTTTCGGCGAGAAAAACCGTGAGCCCACGCCCAGCAGCGTCCGCGGCAATGCCGCAGCCGTTCACGCCGCCGCCGATGATCGCGAGATCGTATGCATCCGGAGGTCGCACGCGTTGACCGCCTGTCGGGCTGTGGGTCGGGCTCAGGCCGCCCGCCGCACCCGGCTCCACATGGGCCGGGACCTCGTCATCGGGCGACAGCATTCACCGGATGGCTGTACCCCAACAGTGGTCGCGTCGGCTAGCCCGATGGTGTGCTCATCTGCCGACTGATGGCTGCAATGCAACAGCCGCAGATGACTAATTCCACTTCATGACCTGGATGGCCGCTGGGCCCAGAATGACGATGAAGAGGACGGGCAGGAAGAACACGATCATGGGCACGGTCAGTTTCGGCGGCAGGGCGGCGGCCTTGCGCTCGGCTTCCGACATGCGCATGTCGCGGTTTTCCTTGGCCATGACGCGCAGAGCCTGACCGACGGGCGTACCGTAGCGCTCGGCCTGGATGAGGGCCGTGGCGACGGCCTTGATACCGGCGATGCCCGTGCGCTTGCCGAGGTTCTCGAACGCAATGCGGCGATCCTGCAGGTACGAAAGCTCGGCCGTCGTGAGGCTGAACTCCTCGGCGAGTTCGAGTGACTGGCTCGACACCTCCTTGGACACCTTGCCGAAGGCCGCCTCGATCGACATGCCCGCCTGGACGCAGATCAGCAGCATGTCGAGCGCGTCGGGAAAGGCCTGGGTGATCGACGCCTGCCGCTTCTGGACGAGGTTTTTCAGGAACACGTTCGGTAGGTAGAAGCCAGCATAGCCGGCGGCGATTGCCATGCCGAACTTGGCGATGGGCGGATGCTGCATGTTGGCGATGCCGAAGAGATAGATAAGCGCCACAATCGTAACGATGATTGGCATGACGAGGCGGAAGAACATATAGGCGACCAGCGGCGCCTGGCCACGCAGACCCGCCATTTTGAGGAGGTCGCGCACCTCGTCGGTGTCGAAGGCTTTCCGCAGATTGAGACGGGTCACGATCTGCTGCATGAAGCCTTTCGGCGTCTGCCGCAGGCGACCCTGACCGTCCTTACTGAACTCCGCCATGCGGGCTGCGCGCATCTTGTCGCGCTCCGTCGCCATGGACTTCATGCGGTACGCCATGCGGTCGCGCGAAACAAGCGGCATGGCAACCGTCAGCACCGTCGCGAAGGTCGCGGCAGCGGCGAGGATCATCACCAGCAGCTGCGGGTTCATGAACCCTTCGACGAACTCCATCATGATATCTAGTCTCCTTCCGCGCCGCAGTCCGCAGACGCGCGCGTCTCGCTCAGTACTTGAAGTTGATCATCTTCTTCATCACGAGAAGACCGCACAGCATCCAGACCGCGCCGCACAGCAGCATGAAATTCCCCATCTTTGCGGTGAAGAGGAGCTTGATGTAGCCAGGCGTCGATATGTAGACCATGCCCATGACGGCAAAGGGCAAGCAGGCAAGCACACCTGCGGAAGCCTTGGCTTCCGCCGAAAGAGCCTTGACCTTCGACTGCATCCGCTTTCTGTCGCGCAACACGCCGGCGAGGTTACCGAGCGCCTCCGAGAGGTTGCCGCCGGCCTGCTGTTGGATTGCGATGACGATCGCGAAGAAGTTGACCTCGGCAAGGGGCATACGCGACATCATGCGCTCGAAGCACTCGGCGAGCGGCACGCCGACGCGCTGCTGCTCGACCAGTTCCTTGAACTCCTCCTTGATCGGAGACGGGCTCTCACGGGCGATGATGTTGAGGCACTCATTGAGCGGTAGCCCCGATTTGACACCGCGCACGATGACGTCGATCGAGTTTGCAAACTCGTCGAGGAACTTGGACTGGCGCCGCTTGATCATGCGCGTGACGAGCCATCGCGGCACGCCGAGACCACCGACGAACATCGCTGCGACGGCAATCAGCGGGTTCATACCGGGCAGCGACACGTAGGTCAGCACACCAATAGCCGCGCCCGCCACTGCGCTGGAAATCCAGAAAGTCTTCGGCGTGATCTCAAGGCCGGCGCGCTCGAGGCGCGTCCGCATCGTCAGCTTCTCACGCTGCTTCTGCTTCTGCTCGAGCTCCTTCAGCGTATCTGCGACCTGCCGGCGTCGATTGCTGACCTGCTCCGCCTGGGCGTTGCGCGCAGCCCGCTTCACCTTGTTCTCGGTGACGCCGTGCAAGCGCTTTTCTACCTTCGAATCCCCCGAAAGCAGCGGATAGGCGAGGATGTAGATCATCGCTGCCGCGGAGATCGCCGCAAGCCCGACCAACCCGAGCTGCATCATCTCGGCATCAAGCATCGGCCTCTCCCATCGTCCGGCCCATGGTGTCGCGGACTTCCGAATTCACCAGCGCCTGGGACAGTTTTTCAGTCTCGTTGTAGTACTCGGCGCGCTCCCAGAAGCGCGGGCGCGCGATACCTGTCGAGCGATGGCGGCCGATGAGCTTGCCGTTGGCATCCTCACCGGTGATGTCGAATACGATGAGGTTCTGGAGCGTGACCACATCACCTTCCATGCCCACCACCTCGGTGATGTGCGTGATCTTGCGCGAACCATCGCGCAGGCGCGATGCCTGGATGATGATATCGATCGATCCGACGATCATCTCGCGGATGGTCTTGGTCGGCAGCGCGTAACCGCCCATCATGATCATCGACTCGAGACGGCTGATGGCTTCGCGCGGGCTGTTGGAGTGGAGCGTGCCCATGGAGCCGTCGTGGCCCGTGTTCATCGCCTGCAGCAGGTCGAACGCCTCAGGTCCGCGGACCTCGCCGACGATGATGCGCTCAGGACGCATACGCAGGCAGTTCTTGACGAGATCACGCATCGTGATTTCGCCCTCGCCCTCCAGGTTCGGCGGGCGCGTTTCGAGCCGGACGACATGCGGCTGCTGGAGCTGGAGCTCGGCCGAGTCCTCGCATGTGATGATGCGCTCGTCGGCGTCGATCGAACCGGTCATGCAGTTGAGCAGCGTCGTCTTACCCGAACCGGTACCGCCGGAAATGAGGATGTTGCAACGGACGCGGCCGATAACCTCGAGGATCGCCTTCGCATCCGCCGTAATGGAGCCGAACTGGACGAGCTGCTCGAGCTTCAGGCGGTCTTTCTTGAACTTACGAATGGTGAGCGCAGGACCATCGATCGCGAGCGGCGGCGCGATGACGTTGACACGGCTACCGTCAGGCAAGCGCGCGTCGCAGATCGGCGAGCTTTCATCGACGCGCCTGCCGACCTGGCTGACGATGCGCTGGCAGATGTTCATGAGCTGCGCGTTGTCGGCAAAGCGCACGCCCGTCTTCTGAACCTTACCGTTGACCTCGATGAAGGTCGTACCGGCGCCGTTGACCATGATGTCGGCGATATCGTCGCGGGCGAGAAGCGGCTCGAGCGGACCATAGCCGAGCACGTCGTTGCAGATGTCCTCGAGCAGTTCTTCCTGCTCGGCGATCGACATCACGACGTTCTTGAGCTGTATGATCTCGCCGACGATGTCGCGGATTTCCTCGCGCGCGGCGGCAGCCTCGAGCTTGGCGAGCTGCGTCAAGTCGATCGTATCGATCAGCGCATTGAAGACCGAGGTCTTGACGTCGTAGTACTCCTCGGAATGCCGGCGCGTCTGCTCGATCGGATCGACGCGTGGCGGTGCTGCCGGCACGGCGGCCACTACCGTGCGTGGAGCTTCGCCTGCAGGTGCCGGCGCGCCCGGCGACGCCGGCGCTGCCGGACGGCGCGGTGCGGATGAATCATTGGGACGCCTGCCGAACATGCCTGGCACTCCTTAGCGCTTCAGTCTCAGCTTGCCGAGAATTCCATCGAGTGCACCGACCTTCGCCGCTTTCTGCTCGCGGCGCCCGGTCAATGCCGATGCGATCTCGTGGATCGCCGGCACGGCCTTGGCCTTCGGCAACAGCTCCTCGATCATCTGGCCGTTATTGGCGGCCTGACCGAATGTCTCGCAGTCGAATTCGATGATCGCAGCGGCCTTTGTGCCCATTGCCGACTCGAAATCCTTGATCGAAATCTCAGGGCGCTTCGGCACGCCGACAGTGCTCAGCACCAGCAGCGGCGGCTTGTCGTTGTGGCGCGCCTGCTTGATGAGATCGAACATGTTCTTGGCGTTGCGCAGATTGGCCAGATCCGGCGCCGCGGTGATGATCACGCTGTCGGCGTTGAGGACCATGCGCTTCGTCCACACCGTCCACATATGCGGGACGTCGAGCGCTACGTAGGGCACGTTCTGGCGCACCACGTCGAGAACGATATCGCAGGCATCCGCCGAAAGATCGTATTCGCGGTCGAGGGCGCCGGGCGCCGCGAAAATGCTCAGATACTCCGAGCACTTCGTCAGAAGGCGATCGAGGAGAACCTCGTCGAGACGCTCAGGCGTCGAGATGGCATCGGCGATGCCCTGCACGGGATCCTGATTGAAATCGAGGCCGGCAGTGCCAAACGGCAGGTCGAGATCGGCGATCACGACCGACTGCTTCATCATCTCCGAGATCGTCCACGCGACGTTATGGCAGACCGTGCTCGATCCCACACCGCCCTTGGCGCCGACGAAGGCATAGACGTTGCCGACCGGATCGGACTGAGGATCGTTGTAGAGATTCGACAGGCTCTCCATGAGCTCGAGCGGCCCGATCGGGGCAATCAGGTACTCGCTGACACCGCGGCGGAGTATGTCGCGGTAGAGTGCCACATCATTGGTATGGCCGATCACGATGACCTTCGTGCCGGCGTCGCACGACTCGGCGAGGCGATCGAGCTCGGCAACGAACTCGCGCTGCGGAAGCGTCGACTCGATGATGATCAAGTTCGGCGTCGGGCTTTCCGTGTAGTGCGCCACCGCGGCCTGCACGCCACCCATATGAACGCTGACATGCGTCTTGATGAGCCTGCGGTCCTCGGCCGCGACCTGGATGGCATCGGCCGTCTCTGCGCGCTCGCAGAATGCCTGGATCGAGATCCGCGGGATCGGCCGCGCGCGATCCGAGATCCGCTCGTCTACGGCCCCTTCGATTTCCTCAACTCTGGCAAGCTCGCGGCTCATGGGTCTTGTCCTCGCTTACATTCGTTCGTCTGGCTTTTGATCGGCAATCAGGCTGAGCCTCGTGCCACCTACTTCGCGATCGCCTGCAGGCGCTCGTCACCGGACTTCGACGCACCGGTCGGCTGGCCCTTGACGAACCTGTCGTAGACCGTGTCGCGGCGCTCGGCCGGGGCCGGCGTCATGCTCCTCGGGCCGAGCAAGTCGGCGGGATTGGCGATCTGAACCGCCAAGTTGCGCTGCGACGCACAGCCGAAGTTCGCGTAGGGCAGGTTCTTGCGATCATCCGCAAGATTGTCCGGCCAATGCCCGCACTCCGGCGCTTCGGCGACAAAACGTGCGTAGGTGATCTTGATGGGCGCGCTTGCATCACGCCCCGCGCGATAGGGCCCGACCGTGACGTTCGCCTCATCGATGCCCGCCTCATGCACGATCGAGCGCAGATCGCGGAGCGCACGGACTGCCGACGCCTCGTTGGGGCTGCCGCTCGGCACGCCGATCGCAAGCCTTGCAGAGCCACTGCCAGCACTGTAGGTGCGGAAGAAATGGATTGCCTGGGCACGCTGGGCCGGCGTCAGTCCCGAGGCACCGGCCGACACTCTGAGCGCGAGGTTGGCTGGCTGGTCCGTAACAACGATCGGATGGCGCTGGCGCGCGTCGATCATGGCCCAGCTCGCGACATGCACGCCCGGATCCTCGAGATCGGAGCGACACCCGCTCAGTCCGACTGCCATGGTTGCGAGCAGCAGTCCGGTAACGACCGTGCCGGTTGGGGCGAGCAGGCCCGTACGATTGGACTTCGTGACTTTCATGATACGTCTCCGTCGATCCTGCTCAGCTCAGTCAACGATGAAGCCAGCGCCGTCCTTGAGACCGGCGTGCGTTGGCGCAATATCCTTGCCGTAGATGCGATTGAGGTGGCCGTAGAAGTTGAACTTGTGATCCGTGGCCGGCGCCAGGCCGTCGTCGGGACGAGCGAATTTCTGGCGTGCCGTCGGCTTCACCATGTAGGGCGTGACGAGCACGACGAGTTCGGTCTCGCGCTTGATGTAGTCGTTCGAGCGGAAGAGGGTCCCGAGGATCGGCACGTCCTTGAGGCCCGGCAGACCATCGATATTCTTTCGCGTATCATCCGAAAGGAGGCCGGCAAGAGCGAGCGTGCCACCCGACGGAAGCTCGACGGTCGAACGCGCCTGACGCTTCTTGAGCGCCGGTATCGAGATCGAGTTCAGCGTTACAGCACCGACGTCGGTCAGTTCGGATACTTCTGTTTCGATCTTCAGGCTGATGCGGCCTTCGGACATCACGACCGGCGTGAAGGCGACGCCGACACCAAATTCCTTGAACGTGACTGACATCTGTCCTGACGAGTCGACAGACGGGATCGGGAACTCGCCACCGGCCAGGAACTTGGCCGTTTCCCCCGAGACCGCCGTCAGATTCGGCTCGGCAAGCGTGCGGATGAGACCATCGCGCTCGAGCATTCGCACGGCATAGCCGACTTGGCTGCTGCCCGAATTGAAAACTCCCGCCACACCAGAGTTGGCGAATGAGTTTCGCGGACCCGCATTGAAGATATCCAGCACGCCGCTCTCCACTCCAGGGCGCGGCAGAGTGCCAAGGCCAGCTGCAGCCGTCAGCGGCAACGCATTGTCGGTGAGGAGGCTCGTAGTGAAATTGCCGGAGTTGATCACGGCGCCGAGATTGATGCCGAACTGCTTCATGATCGAGCGCTGGACTTCGGCCACGACCACCTGGAGCATGACCTGCTCCTCGCTCTCGATCGTCAGCAGGTTGATGACGAGGGCGTTCTGGCTTGAGGACTGGCCATTCGGATCCGCAGCACCTCTCATCTGACCCGTCGTCTGCGTCATGCCGGCGGGTGCGCCGGGCGGCGTCGAGGTCGTGCTCGTCCAATTTGTGCCCGACGACTGCATGTGAGCAAGGTTGGCTTTCGCATATTGCTCGGCGATGATCTTGGCGCGCTGCGCCTGAATGGGATTGACGACCGTGCCCTTGAGCACGACGGCATTGCCCGCGATGTCGGTGCGGATATTCGAGCCCGGCAGCATCCGAGTCAGCATTTCTTCGAGCGAGGTCAGATCAACACCGATGGTGATTTCGAGCGTCGCGATCTGGTCACCGTTCTCGCTGAAGAAAAAGGCATTGACGCTGCCCATCTGCTTGGCCAGCAGGAACACGCGGTCCGCCGACTGGACAATGGCATCGACACGCTCGGGATCGGAAACGAGCACGTCGCGGAGCCGTGTCGGAAACTGCACCATCAGCGACTTGCCGGCGCCGATCCGTACGGTCTCGACGATCGGGAAGGGTCCCGTGGACGGGATGCGCAGCACGGAATTGTGCACGGCGAGACGGCCGGCGCTGTGGCTGGGCTGTTGGCTCTTCTGAGCGTCAGCAGGCGCGCTTACTAGCGCTGCCATCGCCAGACCGAGGCCGCAAATGGCCAGTTTCATTATCATCCGCATGGGGTTCAAAGCCTTCTGGCGACCGAACAAGAGCAGGGGTACACGCAGACGCAACTTCTGAGACACACACGCAGAGCAAAACTCGTAGAACTCAAACACCGATATTCAGTTTGGCGGCGCCAGGGCGGCGCGCCCAATCAGAAAACAATCACTGCATGCCGACCGAAACGCTCGACTTCTGGCCATACCGGAGAATGCGCACCGTCTCGCTCTGCTTGCGCACACCGTCTTCCGCGCCATCGCCATTGGGTCGGACATCGGCGATCGAGCGAAGTGCGAGCGTGATGTCACCCATCGACTTGGAGAGCGCGAGCTTCTCGGCCTGCAGCGGCGAAAGCTCGAGCGTCGCCGTATTGCCCTCGATGCCCTTCTGGCCTTCCTTCGTCTCGAGGCGCTGGCCGATCGCAAGCACGCGAACATTGCTGAAGAGGAGCTCGCTCGTGTGGTCCTCCCCGCCTCTGCCGCGCACGCGGCGGATCAGATACACGTCCACATGATCGTTCGGCAGGATCAGGCGGCCGACGCCCGTGTCCTCGGTGATCTTCGTCGAAATAGCGCGCCGCCCTTCGGGCAGGATCGATGCGAGGACGCCTCCCTCACCAGGCTTGATCAGCTTGTTGCGGGTGATCGGCTCGTTCGCCAGGATCGGCGCCCGGGCGATGTGACCGACAAAGTCCTTCAAGGCGCCTGCGCTGCGGCAGAGCACCGCGCCGTGCGGCACGGCGTCCTGCGGCCAGCCCTGGCAACGGAAGCTCGATTCCGACGCTATGGCGCCGAGGCCCAGGTCGGTCCGGGCAACGAGCACCTCGGAGACATTGGTCCGCACCTCGCGCTGGACGACCTGTGGTTTCGTCGTCAGCTTCTGCATACCAATGAAAGCACCGACGCCGCACACGCCTGCAATGGCGATACCGATCAGCTGTCCCTTCTTCATCGCGCGACAGGTCCTCTCAACCCAGCAATCCCGCTTTCCCTCGATCGTGAATCTCGCCGACAATCCTCAATGTGGCGTTAATGGTGGGATCGAACGGGCACGCGGACGGATGCCGCCGCCACGATGGCGACGAGCAGAGGCAAACTAGACACATATGTCCGCTGTGATTTTTGGCGCCTTCGGAAGGAGCAGGCTCCGCTTCGCCCGCTCCGCCGCAACGAGAGTATTTGTATCGATCGGAGCCGTAACCTGTCCGGCGCTGGATGCAGGACGACCGCGAATCAACTCTTTCGTCGCGGGAAGATTATCAGATTCCCGCCGTCACGAACCAGATCGTCGAGGGGAACACGTGAAGGCCGGCCGCGGCGAGTGCAATGCCATAGGGAATGCCCGCCTTGGCGCCGTGAAGGTTCATGGCCCACGTCTGGCTCGCAAGCCAAAGGGGGGGCATCATTCGACGATAGAAGAGAATGGCGAGCGACAGCGCTCCACCAGCAATCGCGGTCAGCAGCAGATAAGATAGCAGGTGGTCGAAGCCGAGCCAGAGTGCGGTTGCAGCTAGAAGCTTTGCGTCCCCGCCGCCGAGCCATCCGAGCGCAAACATGCCGATGCCGATCGTGAGCATCAAAACCCCTGCGCCGATGTGGCTCGCGAGCGCCCACCAGCCGATACCCATCATGACGGCGGCAACGGCGAAGGCCGCGACCAGGACGATGGAGATGCGGTTGGGGATCGTCATCGTCAGGAGATCCATGGCGCCGGCAAAGGCCATGGCGGCCGGGAAGATCAGGATGACGGCGTACTCGACCACGGCTCGATACTCCCACGCAATGTCACCGCGCTGCCTGGAGCCGCGTGGTGCCAGGGTCAGAGTATGCCGACGGGGTGAAAGCGAGGTTAAGCGTCGAGTGCCGCCGGCCTAAGGCAGTCGGAGATACCCCGCTGTCTACAATTTTCGACATAACTTCTTTACCGCTTCGACGAAGAAGCGCGCCAAATCCATGTTTACGCGATTGTTCCAACAGGTCCTTAAGGCTGTTGCCGCTACAGTCCCTCCCGCAGCGAGGGCATGGCAGGCCCACAGAACGCTGCGCGAGCAAAGGGAGTCGGGGTCGTGTCAGGTCTCTTGAAGCGGTTTCAGGACGATATCTCCGGCGCCACTGCCATCGAGTACGCTTTGATAGGCGGGCTTCTCAGCATCGTGATCGTTGCGTCAGCGATGTCGATTGGGACCCGGCTGACGGAAATATTCACTTCCGTCAACGAAGGTTTCCCCGAGACGTGATCACTACGCCTTCGATCGCATAGACGCCGGGGCGGATCGCAATCCGACCGCGGCGTTTGCTCGTTCAGTTGCGTTTACTCCGTGGCGGCAGCGGCACCATCTGCGGACGGTGCCGGCGGACGGGCAAAGACCAGCTTCTGATAGGCGAGCCCGATCCCGATCAGCACCGCACCGAGGGTGATGAAGGAGAGAGCGCGCCAGAGGCCCGTCAGCTCCGAGAGGTCGAACAGGAAGACCTTGATCACTGCCAACAGCACCAGAAGCGCGGACGCGAACCGTGCAACACCTGCACCGCGCCAGATGCCATAAGCCAGATAGACGATCCCGAGCAGCAGCCAACCGGCTGAATAGGCCCAGTGCTCGGCCCCGCCGGTAGAGCGGAAAAGGCCGATGCGCGATCCCTGGAAGGCGTGGCGGATTTCCAGCGTCACATAGAAAAAGACGAGGATGCCGGCCAGAATGAAGAGGGCGGTCACGTACCAGTTCGGCCGCACGCCCCGCGCCGTGCGCGCAAGGAATGCGGCAGCAATCCCCGGTACGAAGTAGGCGAGCAGCAGCGAGCTGAAGATGACCGGACCGCGCACCTCGTTGCCGGTAAATAGCGGGTTCTCGAAGAGCAGCAGGCCAAAGGCACCGAATAGAATCGCAATCACGCCGAGGGCGATCGAGGCCCAGCGGAAGACCGGATTACCGCGGGCCAGATCCAGGCGCATGAGCACATAGGCCATCATGATCGCCATCAGTACGTGTAGGCCCTGCTCGACGTGGCTCGACGTCGCGGCGAGCGGATCACCGCCATTGAGGGCATGGCGGATCTGGAAGAAGAGCAGCAGTGCGGTGAAAACGACAGCGAGCGCATCGGCCAGCCGCTGAGCGAGATCCGTGCCGCGAAGTTCGAGCAGCCGTCCCGCAACGGCAAAGGCCATCGCCGGCACGCCGTAGCCGATGAGCAGCCAGTTGAGGATGGGAATGCGCCCCACTTCGGCGCCCATGATGACTGGATCCCAAGCAATGCGCCCGAGCACAACGAGGCCGATGGCGGCCACGGCAGGCCGCAGTAGCGGGATGTCCCTCAGGGTCGAGACATAGGCCGTGCCAAGCGCCATGAGAGCGAATGCGACCGTCATGTAGCCACGCGAGAGGAAGGCGACGAGAGCGAAGCTCAGCGCGGCGATTGCAGCCGCTGCGAAAGCGCCGGTCGCGAGCCGGATGCCGGGAAGCGGCACGATCAGCTCACGTGCGAGAAAGCGCTCGGCAATCCATACGAAGCC
>JAEYYJ010000008.1 GCA_023430845.1 Pseudomonadota bacterium | reverse complement strand
GTGCTCGGCACACTCGGCGCCATCGAGATGGCGCTAAAAGCGTTGAAAATACCGCATGGCTCAGGCGGCGTGCAGGCGGCAATCGAGTACCTCGGCAGCGAAGTCGCGCCGTAGGGCGTGATCGTTTCCGGGGAAGCGCTGCGCCGCTTCCACGCGGAACGTGAAACGCCCTCTAAATCAAAAAACTTGACGCTATTCGATATCCTCGACGTCGACGGCGCCGCCCTTCACGCGTTGCGCGAGCGAGGCCTCGATGAACGGGTCGATGTCGCCGTCCATCATGGCAGCCACGTCGCTTGTCTGCACGCCGGTGCGCAGATCCTTGACCATCTGATAAGGCTGCATGACGTACGAGCGGATCTGATGGCCCCAGCTGTTATCCGTCTTTGAGGCGGCCTCGGCCTGGGCCTTCTGCTCACGCTTCTGAAGCTCCAGTTCGTAGAGGCGCGCCTTGAGCCGCTTCATGCCCGCATCGCGGTTCTGATGCTGCGAGCGCCCTTCCTGTGAGAAGATCACGATACCCGTCGGCTTATGCACGATGCGCACGGCCGATTCCGTTCGGTTCACGTGCTGGCCGCCGGCACCGCTCGATCGCGTGAAGGAGACGTCGATTTCGTCGGGCCTGATATCGATCTCAATGCTGTCGTCGACGATCGGATAAACCCACACGCTCGAAAACGATGTGTGGCGCCGCGCATTCGAGTCGAACGGCGAGATGCGCACGAGGCGATGCACACCCGACTCCGTCTTCAGCCAGCCATAGGCATTCTCGCCCTTGATCTCGAGCGTCGCCGATTTGATGCCCGCTTCCTCGCCCGGGCTCTCGTCGATCAGCGTGACCTTGTAGCCGCGGCCCTCGGCCCAGCGCATGTACATGCGCAACAGCATCTGCGCCCAGTCCTGGCTCTCCGTGCCGCCGGAGCCGGCGTGAACTTCGAGATAGGTGTCGTAGCTGTCAGCCTCGCCTGACAGCAGCGCCTCGACTTCGCGCCGTTTGACTTCGGCAAGGAGCTTCTTGAGACCCGCGCCGCCTTCCTCGATGGTCGCCTCGTCGTCCTCGGCCTCGCCGAGTTCGAGCAGCGTCACGACATCATCCAGATCGCGCTCGATCTTCTGGTAGCCCTTGATGGCCGCTTCCAGCGACTGGCGCTGACGCATTACCTTCTGTGCGCGCGCCGGATCATTCCAGAGAGAGGGATCCTCCGCCTGGCGATTGAGATCGCCGAGGCGCATATCGGCCGTATCCCAGTCAAAGAGACCTCCGGAGCAAGGTCATGGATTCCTTGATCTCGGATACGAGAGCTGTGTGCTCGGCGCGCATATTGGCCTCCTCGGACAAATTCGGGTGTTGGGCGCGGCTTATAGGTGCCTCGCGCCGGGTTGTAAACGCGCGTGGGCGCGGGCGAGCGACGATACGCGTGCGAGGCACCTTAGGCTGTGCGGCTGTTCCAAGGTTGTGGTACGCCAAGTGCACCGTTTTCCACCCAGAAAAGAGCGAAGGAGATGCCCCGTGGTCAAGGTCGTTACACTGAAGGACATTCCGGAGATGCCGGCCGAGGGGGCCGCGGAGCAGACCGCAGGCTGGACAGGGCCCGTTCACCGAACCCGCCAGACCATCATCGAGCCCGGCGACTCCAAGGAATTCACCTGCTCCATCGTGAATTTCAGCCAGGGCTGCAACACGGGATGGCATGTCCACGACTGTGATCAGATCCTCGTCGTGACTTCGGGCTCCGGGCTCGTGGCGACCGAGAACGAGCAGTACGAGATCAACGTCGGAGACGTCGCGCACATCACCGCCGGTGAGCGCCACTGGCACGGCGCCAAGGCGGATTCGACCATGGGGCACATCACCATCATGCTTGTCGGCGCCCAGTCTACTTGGGGATAGTCCCCACCTGGGGATAGGCGCGCCGAGCGAATTCCCAATCTCACGCCCGCTTCGCGGCCGCCATGAGCTTCTCATCAATGGCCATGGCGCGCTGCCGGGCTGGCCGCTCACTCAGACGCGCGGCATAGCGCTTGAAGGCATCGCGCTCGGGCAAGAGCTGGAACTGCAGCCCCCAGCAGATCGCTGATCCGACATAAACATCGGCCGCCGAATAGCCCTCGCCGAGAAACCATGGGCCCTTCTCGACGGCTCTTTCGAGCGCGCCGACGGCAATCTCGTACGTGCCGTACGGCATCATCCCGCGCTTTCCTGGCTCGCGCTTGAGAGCGCGATCGACGATGGCGGGCTCGAGCGCATTGCCCTGAAAGAACATCCAACGCAGGTAGGTGCCGCGCAGCGGATCGCCGATCGGAGGCGCTAAGCCCGCTGCGGGAAAGGCATCGGCGAGATAGGTGCAGATCGCACCGACCTCGGTAACGACGGCGCCGTCGTATTCGATGGCTGGCACTTTGCCCATGGGGTTTATCGCGAGATATTCCGGCCGATACTGCTCTTCTTTCTGAAGATCGAGCACCTTCAGCTCGTAAGGCGCACCGATCTCTTCCAGCATGAAGAGCACGGTCGAGGATCGGCTGGGCGCCGCATGATGGAGGATGATCTTGCTGCTCATCTAGGCAACCTCCGTCCTATTCATTCAGTATCCGCGCGTGCGATCCACCACGTTCTGCAGCGGTGCGCCGCGCTCGTAGGCCTCGATCTGCGCCACCACGTAGTCGGAGATCGCTTCCGGATCGCTGTCTGCCGCATTGTGCGGCGTGATCGTGGCCTTGGGGTGGCTCCAAAGCGGATGATCGGCCGGCAGCGGCTCGGTATTGAACACGTCGAGCGTGACCGCACCGAGCGTGCCGTCGTTCAAGGCCGCAACGATATCGTCCTCGACCTGCAATCCGCCGCGACCGGCATTGATCACGACCGGCGCGCCGAGCGGCCCGTTGCGCGCCAGCTTACGGAACAAGGACGCATTGAGGATGCCTTTGGTTTCCGGCGTCAGCGGTACGAGTACGACGAGAATATCGGTGCGTGCGAGAAACGCGGGAAGCTGTTCCATGCCGGCAAAGCTCTCGACGCCCGGCACCTCACGCTTCGAGCGGCTCCATCCCGCAACCTGAAACCCGAGGCGCACCAACACCTCTGCACTGTCACGGCCAAGCTCGCCGAGACCCATGATCCCGACGCGCACAGCGGAAGCCGCTCGCTGGTCGGGCGTGTCCCAGGCCTTTCGCTTCTGAGCATCATCGAAGTAACGCTGCTGGCGATGGTGCATGAGTACGTGCAGCACGACATACTCCGTCATGCGCTTTGTCAAATCGCTCACGGCGACGCGCACGAGCGGCACATCGGGAAGCGTTGCGTCCGCGACGAGCGCGTCGACGCCCGCCCCCAGATTGAAAATCACCTTCAGATTGGGGAACGTCTGCAACAGCCCTGGCGGCGGCTTCCACACGGCCACATAACGCACGCTTTCCGGCGGCGGCGTATCCTTGGGCCAGAGGGCAACGGGCATGGATTTCAGGCGCGCGCCGAACCGCTGGCGCCACGGCTCGGCAGTCCAGTTCTCGCCCGCACCCTGCACGACGATGAGCAGTGTCATATTTGATCCCGGGTATGGATTGATCCCCACCCAGAAGGCCGGTCCGAGCCGCGCCGTCAAGCACAAAGGCGCCGGCTCCCGAACCTCCGCTGCCCCGCCACGCCCAATCCCATTTGTGGACGGGAAGGCTGCCGTCTCGGAATGGCCAACAGCCGGCCCAGTTGGTATGCTTGTCTGGACTTTGGCCGCGGACGGCCGACTGCCTGCACCTGTTCCGGACGCGCGGCGAAACTGCCTGCGCGCCGCCCGAGAGGAGGCTTCATTTGTCGACGAACCACATCATCGACCTGTACAGCGACACCCAGACCCGCCCTTCGGCGGGCATGCGCAAGGCCATGGCCGATGCCGAGGTCGGGGACGAGCAGCGCGGCGAGGACCCTTCGACCAACCTCCTACAGGAGCGCGTCGCGGATCTCCTCGGCAAGGAAGCGGCGCTGTTCCTCCCTTCCGGCACCATGTGCAATCAGATTGCCATGCTCGTGCACTGCCGCCAGGGCGACGAGATCATCGGCGCGGAAGTCACCCATCTCTTCACATCGGAGGCCGGCGGCGCCTCCGCGCTCGCGGGCGCACAGACCTGGCCGATCCGCTGCGATCGCGGGATCTTCACCGGCGCCGACGTAACGGCGGCCGTACGCGCGCCGGGACGGCACAATCCCATTTCGCGCGTCGTCGTCATCGAGCAGACGGTCAATCGCGGCGGTGGCGCCATCTGGTCCGTCGATGAGATCGGCGATGTCGCCAAAGCCACGAAGCAGCACGGCCTCATTCTGCATATGGACGGCGCGCGCCTGATGAACGCGGCCGTCTCGTCCGGCATTCCGGTGAAGGACATGACGGCGCACATCGACACGGCCTGGACGGATCTGTCGAAAGGCCTCGGCTGCCCGGTTGGCGGTGTGCTCGTCGGCTCGCGCGCCTTCATCGACGAAGCCTGGCGCTGGAAGCATCGGCTCGGCGGCGCGCTCCGCCAGTCGGGCATTCTTGCCGCGGCCGGTCTCTACGCGCTCGATCACAACCTTCAGAAGCTGGCCGAGGATCATGAGAATGCCGTCGCACTCGGCGGGGCGGTTGCCGCCGTCGAAGGGCTCAAGCTCTTCTCGCCGCGCATCGAGAGCAACATGGTGTTCTTCGAGTCGACGCTGCCGGATATCAGCTCGCGCCAGATTTTCGAGACGCTGCTCGCGCGCGGCGTCCGGATGGGCATGACCTACGGCAACATGATCCGCGCCGTGACCCACCTCGATGTCTCGCGCGACGACATCACGCGCACCGGCGAGATCCTTGGCCAGGTCGTCGCCGATCTCAAGGCCGGTCTGCGCAAGGCCTCATGATGGTAGAGGCTTCGGCCTCCCCAATTCCGACCAACCGTAACTAAGAACCGATCCGGGAAACTGCCCATGCCCTTCGAGCCTGCGAGCGACGTGCTGTCGCAATACACTGTTCTCGATCTTACCCGTGTCCGCTCGGGCCCGACGTGTGTGCGCCAGCTCGCCGACTGGGGCGCCAACGTGATCAAGATCGAGGATCCGGAGTCCGACAAGATCGGTCTCGGTGGCGCGCGCTCCGGTTCGGACTTTCAGAACCTTCACCGCAACAAGCGCTC
>JAEYYJ010000201.1 GCA_023430845.1 Pseudomonadota bacterium | reverse complement strand
TATTGAAAGCGTGCCGCCAGCGCCCGAGATGGCGCATCTGCCGCCGTCCCACCGTGTAGAAGCCTTCGGGGCTCTGCTTGTCGCCCTCGCGTAACTTCGGCCCGAGCGTCCCCGTCCAATGGCAGATGGGGTAGGTCGCCTTCAGGACGTACGCGGTGCCCTTCCGCATCCAGAGCTCGAGTTCCGACTCGGCTTTGAAGATGCGGATAAGGATCGGCGAACCTTCGCTGAGGCCCATCTCAGCGAGGCGCTCGCCGAGGTCATCGAGATCAGGAACGCTTGCCGATGGCAGTGTGCCGCGCGCGAAGGCACGCTGGCGCTCGATCCGGTCAGGCGCGACATCGTCGAGCTCAATGACGAGCGCCGACGCCGGCGTAAGGAAGGGTACCAGGGCGAGGAAAAGGACGAGCAGGATCCGGAGTCCGGCCATCCTCCGCAAACTCGGAAGACTGCTCAGACCGGAAAGGCTCCCCAATCCAACCACCACGCCACCCCTGCCGCAGTCACGCCACAATTCCTAAAGCTCAGGAACCATAGCCCCCCGGCAAGGGACAACCCCGGTTGCCTTGTACTCACATCGAATGGTCGCTTAGTATCGCAGATGCGCCACAGCTGTGCTGCAGCGCAGCCGGTGCACCAATATGAGAAATATATAGATCTTCCAGAAGCTTCGGGCGCCGCGATGAAACGGCCTATCGGCTCTCGGGTGGCGCCGCTGGCTGAACCGTCTCCGGCTCGAGCTCAAAGAGCTCCGGCGGAATGCCGAGGCTCATGCGCTGACCCATGCCCGGTATGGCGCTCATCATGGTCTCGCGCTTCTTCAGGCCCGGCACGACCACGTGAGGCATCATTGCCACCTTGTCGCCGGGACGCGGCATGAAGGGCTCGGGCCGCGCAATCTGGTAGGTAGGGCAGCGCCCCATGGGATCCATGCGCCCGCCTGCCGGCTCACGGAAATCGGCGTTGACGATATAGCGCCGCTCGCACACCGCGACCCGCGGCGGCTGACGCGCGATTTCGAAGTGATCGTACCCTTCCTTCAGGGTCTGCCAGAAGCGGTAGTGGGGGCTGCCTCTGTGGCGCGCCATGTTCGCATCCGTCATGCGGAACGGGAACGCATGCACCTCGAAGGACTCGTGCCCGGCATCGAACTGGTCACGCGCCAGAGCATAGATCTCCTCGACGAGCCCGTCGGTCATGGCGTAGCAGCCCGCCGACGTACAATTGCCGTGCACCATCAGGAAATCACCCGTGCGGCCGTGCGCGCGGTCGTAGGCATTGGGGAAACCGAGGTTGAACGACAGGTGGTAGCTCGACTTCGGGTTCATCTGCCGCTTGGTGACCGTATAGAAGCCCTCCGGCGCCTGCTTGTCCCCCTGGCGGACTTTCGGCCCGAGTTCTCCCGACCACGTGCAGATCGGATAGGTCTTGAAATGATAGTAGCGCCCGTCGTCCCGAGCTTTCCAAATCTCGAGTTCCGACTCTTCCTTGAAGATGCGGACGAAGATCTGCGTATCGGCGCGCATATCCTTCTTGCCCAGGAGCATCATGGCATCCTTGGACAGAGGGCGTAGGTGTGGTGGTGTGATTTCACCGCTGCAAGCAGCCAGAAGGGCAGCCGACAGCGCGGCCACGACGGCAATGCTCAGCACTTGGCTGTTCTTAGCCATGGTCCCCCAGATGATCGAAGCAATACGCAGTGCCCCAGGGCGCACGTCGGTCACCATAACGAATCATTTACGTTAAAAGACTGTTAACAACAAGACTGTGGCGGCTCGGCGGCCCTATGTGATGCAACGGCAACGCCTGCCGCCACCGCATCAGCCAGCGATGAGCAGCCACAGGCCGCGCGCCAGATAGACGATGCTGATGCCGACGACGATCCAGCGGCTCCATCGGCGGAAACACTCATTCGTCATGCCGAGCAGGACCTTGGCCGCGAATGTCGTCCCGACAATCGCCAGGGCTATCGCGCCGACGTACTGCCACATGGGCACCGTCGTATCCCAGGCGGCGGCCGCGAACGTGCCGAAGTAGGCGATGCGGCCCACGTGGCCAAAAGTCTGGCAGACGGCCTTGGTCGCGACCACCGCACGGCGGTCGAGCAAGCTCTTCTGAAAGAATAGATCGAGGATGTGGCCGGCGGCGCCGGCGATGAGCTGCAACGTCATGACGACGAGCCCCGCGATCGGCGGCGCCCACCGTCGCGTGATATCGGGCGTGAAGCTCTTCGGCAGCAGATCGACGATAAAGACGATCGATCCGAGCATGAGATAGACGACAGCCTTGTCCGGTATGAACGCGATCAGCCGCATGATCACGAAGGCCGCGCCCGCACCGATCAGATAGCGCCAGACGATGTGCCATTCGACGAGGCGCCACCACAGCGTGGCGCGCCAGCCGTTGGCGCCGAGCTGGATGATCCCGAACAGAACCATCGCCGGCGCGACATCGAGAAATATGAGCAGGATGCCGAGGAGGATGAGCCCCCCGGCCATGCCGAACACGCCTGAGATGAAGGAGGTGGCAAGGATCGAAACCCCGATGATCCCTGCTGTCGCCGCGCCAATCATGCATCAACCTCGGCGCACATTCACGCACCGACCGCCATCGGCGATCGGCATGCGTTCGCGCGTGTCATGTTGCGCTACTGATACTTGCGCAGGAATTGCTGACGCGCCGTCGCGGCCTGGACGAGCAGCGGCAGATCGTTACCGCCGAGAATGAAGCGCGCGCCGAGGCCGATGTACTTCGACATGCCCTCGTCCGTGTAGACGCCGCCCATGCCGAGCCACTTGCCGTGCTTTTTGCAGCCAGCCGCCGCCTTCTCATAGGCCTTCGCCACATCCGGATGCGTCACCTGGCCGGGCAGACCCATTTCCATGGTCAGATCGTTCGTGCCGATCAGCAGCACATCGATACCGGGCACGGCCGCGATCGCCTCGGCATTGTCGATCGCCAAAGGCGTCTCGAGCATCACGACGACCAGCAGGTTGTCATTTACGAGCTTCGTGGCCTCGGCCGCGGAGGCAGCGGCAAAGCCGAGCTGCGGCATGGCGCCGGCGGCCGAGCGATGTCCAACCGGCGGATACCTCAAGCGGTCGGCGACAGTGCGTGCCTCCTCGGCCGTATCCACGTGCGGCATGACAATCCCGAAGGCGCCGCCGTCGAGCGCGCGCGTCGCCATATCGTACTGGCCGTTCGGCACACGCACGATCGGCGAAATGCCTGCCGCATTCGCCGTCACCGAGATCTGCACGGCCATGTCCAGCGTCATGGAATTGTGCTCCAGGTCGATGAAGAGCCAGTCGTAGCCGGCTTGCATCATGACCGGTGCGATGTCGACCGTACGCGCCTGCCGGAGCCCGATACCGATGGCAAGCTCACCCTTCTGAAGGCGCTCGCGCGCGGGATTGCGTACCGTCACCTTGCCTGCGGCCATGGCTTCCTCCTTGCGGTTTTATCTTGTGGGCCTCGACGCGGACGCGGGAGGCAGCTGGGAGCATACGCGCAAATCAAGCGCGCGTTGTCCAGACATGGGATTGCATGGGTCGTCGGCAGCTATTTTGCTGAAGCTGTCCGCATGGGCACCGCGGGCAAAGCTAGGCGGGACATACGGCAACACCTCGTCCCATCAGCCCGCGGCAAGGAAACTAAGGCTCGAGTTCGGTATCCCAATAGAGATAGTCGAGCCAGCTTTCGTGCAGGTAGTTCGGCGGGAAAAGCCGGCCATTGCGATGCAGCTCGAATACCGTCGGCCGATACGGCCACTGCATGGGCCGCATGCCGATTTTCTCCGGCATATAACCGCCCTTTGCGAGATTGCACGGCGAGCAGGCCGTCACGACGTTGTCCCAGCGCGTGAGGCCACCGAGCGAGCGCGGGATGAGATGATCGAACGTCAGCTCTTTCTTCGTGCCGCAGTATTGGCAGGTGAACCTGTCGCGGAGGAAGACATTGAACCGGGTGAAGGCGGGATAAAGCGCCGGCTTCACGTAGGCCTTGAGCGACACGACGCTCGGCAGGCGCACCTCGAAGGAGGGACTGCGAACGACGCGTTCATACTCGGAAACAATGTTCACACGATCAAGAAACACCGCCTTGATCGTGTCCTGCCAGCTCCATAGGGAAAGCGGGTAATAGCTCAAAGGCCGAAAATCGGCGTTCAAGACAAGAGCCGGAAAGGCATGCGGTTGCGCTGTCGAAAGATTCACGAGCAGGCAGTCCTGACAGTTACCCTGTCCGAATCGCACTCGGATTTTGTTTCACGACGTCGGGATATTAGTCTGCCGTGACACGGATGTGAAGCGCATCCCGCAGTGCGATAACGAACCTGTGCGAAACAGGTTCCACGTCGCCCACGAGCAACAGATGACGGTGCGGTGCGAAACTGAGAAAGTGCAATTAATTGCACCGCAAAGATCCAGGAGCGCCGGCCGATGCCCAGGCTCGACGAAACACGCCCTTTCATACCGGTACGCATCGCCATCCTGACAGTATCGGACACCCGTACCCTGGCCGATGACAAGTCCGGCGACACGCTGGCTGGTCTTATCAGCGGTGACGGGCACGAACTCGCCGACCGCGCCATCGAGAAGGACAGCATTCCCGCCATCCGCGCCCGGGTCGAGAAATGGATTTCCGATCCGTCGATCGATGTCGTGATCACAACCGGGGGGACGGGCTTCACGGGCCGCGATGTGACACCCGAGGCGGTGAGACCGCTATTCGAAAAGGAGATCGACGGTTTCTCGGTCGTCTTTCACATGATCTCCTTTCAGAAGATCGAGACCTCGACCATCCAGTCGCGCGCGTGTGGCGGTGTCGCGCACGGCACGTACATTTTCTGCCTGCCGGGTTCGCCGGGGGCCTGCAAGGATGGCTGGAACGAGATTTTGAAGTGGCAGCTCGACAACCGTCACCGGCCCTGCAACTTCGTCGAGATCATGCCGCGTCTAGAGGAGCATCGGAAAGGCTGAGCTCCTTCGCGCGAACTTCCGTCACGAGTCCCAGCGCCAATTGAACCGGGCGGAACGAACGCCGGTGGTGCGCTGTGACGCCGAGCCGCGAAAGTGCGTGCGCGTGTTCGGGCGTGCCATAGCCTTTGTGGCGCTCGAAGCCATAGCCCGGAAACTCGCGGCCCAAGGCAATCATCAGACGATCGCGCGTCACCTTCGCGATGATCGACGCTGCCGCAATCGACAGTGAGCGCGCATCACCTTTGACGATCGTTCGCGCCCGGCAGGCAAAGCGCGGCGCGCGATTGCCGTCGACGAGCACGAGCTTCGGCTTCTGACCCCTGCCGCAGGGCAGCGCCTTCACGGCCACCGTCATCGCCCACATCGTCGCGTTGAGAATGTTGTCCTGATCAATGCGGCTAACGTCGGCAATGCCGACGCCGACACGCCCGCTCTCCATGATGCGCGGAAAGAGCGCCTCGCGCGCATCGGCGTCGAGCGCTTTGGAGTCCGCAATGCCGGGTGGGATGTTCTCGGGGTCGAGAATAACGGCCGCGGCAACGACCGGGCCGGCCCAGGGGCCCCGCCCCGCCTCGTCGACGCCGGCAATCGGCCCAAAGCCGAGTTGCAGCTCACTCTGCTCAAGCTCGAATGTGGCTTTGAGCGCCATATCGTCCCCCGATCCCTCCAGTGAGGGATCGAAGGATTCGTCGCCCATGTCAAAGTCCGCGGCGCTCATTCTTCAGGCATTTCAACCGGCGGGCGGCTGCGCGACCACATCTTCGTAGTTGTATTTCTTCGTCGTCAGCCCGGCGTGCATAAAAATGTCCTGTACCGCATCGAATGCCGGACGCGTGATCTCCACGTGCGGCGACCAATTGCCGAGCTTCTGATAGACAGCAATCGTGTCCCGCAGCACACCCTCGTCGATGCCCGGAAAATACTTCAGCTCCGCCTTAGCGACATCCGCGGCGGACGTCGCGATGAGCCAGGCCCGAGCTTTCCGGTACGCCCGCGTGAACTTGTGTGCCGCATCCGTCGTCAGCCATTCCGGCGTGGCGGCAAGGCTTGAAAATGCGCACGGCCCGACAGCATCGGCGAGTGATGCAACGATGTGGCCGACGCCATCATGATCGAGCTGCTGCGGTCCCGGTCCTTGCAAATGTACGTAGTCGCCGCGTCCCGCCCGGAAGGCTGCATCGTTCTTGCCCATGCCGGCATCGCCGACTTTCGCGCTCGTGAAATCGAGCCCCATGCGATGGCAGGCATACTTGAACATCGCGAGCGGCTGATCACCGTGATCGACGAGGATCTCGCCGGCCATGAGCTTGTCCCAGGTGAAGTTCGCATCGGGCTTGCGGGCGGTAATGAAGAAGCCGTCCTTCTCGTTGATCTGCGCGAAGTGACGAATGTTCGGCTTCTGGCCTTTCTCCAAAGCGATCAGCCCATAGCCCGCCGCATTCTGCGCCACATGCACGCTGCCGTCCGCGAGGCCTGTCAGCGCGGACTTTCCGGGCTGCGAGATCGCGTGCTTCACGTCGAAGCCTTCGTCCTGAAGAAAGCCGCCCGCAAATGTCGCAATCAGCGGGCTGTAGAAGGCGGAGAAGCGCGTGAACTCGATACTGATGGGCTCGGCCATGGGGACGGTTGTCTCCTCGCTTGGTTTTTTGTCGGTCCGGGCCCCGTGGGCGGCATCGTGACCATTTGAAACGGAGCGCCGGATGTTCCCAACCCCGCGCGGCTGCACTATGACACGGGACGCCCCGTACCATGCAACCATCGGGGCACCAGGAGATTTCCGGGATGAGCGACGCGAGCAAGCTGGCCGCAGCGCATCGAGCGCTGGCAGCCTCGGAGCGCAGCGGCATCGATCCGTTCATCGTCATGGACGTGATGAGCGCCGCCGCTGCCAAAGAGGCTACCGGCGCGCATGTCATTCACATGGAGGTCGGCCAGCCGGCGACTGCTGCCCCCAAGGCAGCCCGCGACGCCGTCCGTCGCGCACTCGACAGCGACAAGCTCGGCTACACGCTGGCGCTCGGCATGGAGCCGCTCAGGGCACGGATCGCCCAACTCTATCGCGA
The DNA here is from genome assembly GCA_023430845.1 of Pseudomonadota bacterium. Classification (GTDB taxonomy): domain Bacteria; phylum Pseudomonadota; class Alphaproteobacteria; order Rhizobiales; family Hyphomicrobiaceae. The sequence continues at coordinate 7,359 of JAEYYJ010000201.1, read as the reverse complement.
CTGGTACGGCGTGGAGGTCGCGCCCCAGCGGATCGTCGTGACCAATGGCTCATCGGCGGCGTTCGTGCTCGCTTTCCTGGCCGTATTCGATGCCGGTGATGCCGTGGCGCTCCCCTCGCCCGGCTACCCCTGCTACCGCCATATCCTGACAGCCCTTGGCCAGCACCCCGTGATGCTCGAAACCGGTCCGGCGACACGCTGGATGCCGACAGCGCAGCAGGTGATCGACGCCGCAACCAGCGAGCGCGTCTCCGGCCTTCTGATCGCCAGCCCCTCCAATCCGACCGGCACCATGCTCGAGCCGCAGCGCCTCGCTGAAATCGTCGCGGCCTGCAAGCAGACCGGCACATGGTTCATTTCCGACGAGATCTACCAAGGTCTGACGTACGGCGTGCGGCAAGCCACGGCGCTGCAGTACTCGGATGACGCGATCATCATCAACAGCTTCTCGAAATACTTCTCGATGACGGGCTGGCGCGTCGGCTGGATGGTCGTGCCCGACAAGCTCGTCCGCCCGATCGAGCGCCTCGCGCAGAACCTCTACATCTCGCCGCCGGCAGTCTCCCAGGTGGCCGCACTGGGCGCTTTCGACGGCATGGACGAGCTCGAAGCCAACAAGCGCGTCTACACAGCCAACCGCGACCTGCTGCTCGCCGCCCTGCCCAAGGCGGGTCTGACCGAGATCGTACCGGCGGACGGCGCCTTCTATCTCTACGCGGACGTCGGTGCCTACACGAACGACAGCCTGGCTTTCGCCAAGAGAATGCTCGACGAGACGGGGGTCGCCGCGACGCCAGGCGTCGATTTCGACGCCGGCCGGGGCAGCCGCTTCATCCGCTTTTCCTACGCCGGATCCACGGAGGACATGGCCGAAGCCGCCCGCCGCCTTCAGAACTGGGACGCGTTGAAGCGCTAACCGGTGCGATCAAATTTGGCACTCTCGCCTTGACAGTGCTAGACCCCCGCCGCATATACCCGGCGCGGGGTCGTCGAAGGCGCCGTACCGTGCCATCCGGCAGTTTCCGCAGCCGCGCCCAGGTGAACACCACCCAAGCCCGGCATTCAGACAAATTGCAGCTAGTACAAGAGGATGAACCCATGAAGTTCCGCCCTCTCCATGATCGCGTGGTTGTCCGCCGCGTCGAGGAGGACACCAAGACCGCCGGTGGCATCATCATTCCTGACACCGCCAAGGAAAAGCCCATGCAGGGCGTTGTCGTCTCCGTAGGCCCCGGTGCCCGCGATGAGGCCGGCAAGCTCGTCGCGCTCGAAGTCAAGGCCGGCGACAAGGTGCTGTTCGGTAAGTGGTCCGGAACGGAAGTGAAGATCAACGGCGAGGATCTCCTGATCATGAAGGAGAGCGACATCCTCGGCGTTCTCGAAGGTAAGGCCTCGGCCAAAGCGGCCGCCTGAGCAGGTCCAGAACTCCGGACCCCGCCAGGTCGCCAGAGGCACCTTGGCTCGGTCCGGGCTCATCCCCCCAGCCGATAGTGAGTGAGCCAAGATGGCAGCCAAAGACGTAAAGTTCTCCCAGGACGCCCGCGAGCGGATGCTGCGCGGCGTCGACATCCTCGCCAACACCGTAAAGGTCACGCTCGGTCCCAAGGGCCGCAACGTCGTGCTCGAAAAGTCGTTCGGCGCGCCCCGGATCACCAAGGACGGCGTCACCGTCGCCAAGGAGATCGAGCTCGCCGACAAGTTCGAGAATATGGGCGCGCAGATGCTGCGCGAGGTCGCAAGCAAGACCAACGACGTCGCTGGTGACGGCACCACGACGGCCACCGTTCTCGCCCAGGCGATCGTGAAGGAAGGCGCGAAGTCGGTCGCAGCCGGGGCCAACCCGATGGATCTCAAGCGCGGCGTCGATCTCGCCGTAGCGGCCGTCGTCGCCGAGCTCAAAGCCAAGGCCAAGAAGGTCACGTCGAACAGCGAGATCGCCCAAGTCGGCACCATCTCCGCCAACGGCGACGCCGAGGTCGGCGAGATCATCGCCAAGGCCATGGCAAAGGTCGGTAACGAGGGCGTCATCACGGTCGAGGAGGCCAAGAGCCTCGAGACCGAGCTCGATGTCGTCGAGGGCATGCAGTTCGATCGCGGCTACATCTCGCCGTACTTCGTCACCAATGCCGAAAAGATGACGACGGAGCTCGAGAGCCCGTACATCCTCATCCACGAGAAGAAGCTCTCCGGCCTGCAGCCCATGCTGCCGCTGCTCGAAGCCGTCGTGCAGACCGGCAAACCGCTCCTGATCATCGCGGAAGACATCGAGGGCGAGGCACTCGCGACGCTGGTCGTGAACAAGCTGCGCGGCGGCCTCAAGGTCGCGGCCGTGAAGGCGCCAGGCTTCGGTGATCGCCGTAAGGCCATGCTCGAGGATATCGCGATCCTCACGGGCGGCACCGTCATCTCCGAAGATCTCGGCATCAAGCTCGAGACCGTGACGATCGCTCAGCTCGGCAAGGCCAAGCGTGTGTCGATCGACAAGGAGAACACAACGGTGGTCGACGGGTCCGGCAAGAAGGCAGACCTCGAAGCCCGCGTGAAGCAGATCAAGGCGCAGATCGAGGAGACCACCTCGGACTACGACCGTGAAAAGCTCCAGGAGCGCCTCGCGAAGCTCGCCGGCGGTGTCGCCGTGATCAAGGTCGGCGGCGGTTCCGAGGTCGAGGTGAAGGAGCGCAAGGATCGCGTCGACGACGCGCTTCATGCGACCCGCGCCGCGGTCGAGGAAGGCATCGTCCCGGGCGGCGGCGTAGCGCTGCTGCGCGCGATCGCGGCCCTCGACAAGATCAAGGTCGAGAACGAAGACCAGAAGGTCGGCATCAACATCATCAAGAAGGCGCTGTCCTGGCCGGCTCGCCAGATCGCGCAGAATGCGGGCGATGACGGTTCGGTCATCGTCGGCAAGGTGCTCGAGAACAACAAGTACACCTATGGCTACAACGCCCAGACGGGCGAGTACGGTGACCTCGTCGCCGAGGGCGTCGTCGATCCGGCGAAGGTCGTGCGTACGGCCCTTCAGGACGCAGCTTCGGTCTCAGGCCTGCTGATCACCACCGAAGCCATGATCGCCGACGTGCCGCAGAAGGCAGCTCCGGCCATGCCGGGCGGTGGTATGGGCGGAATGGGTGGCATGGGAGGTATGGGCGGCATGGACTTCTAAGGTCCGCCTGACCACGCTCCGTTTGAGTACTGCCAGGGCCGCCGCGCACCCACGTGGCGGCCTTTTTTGACGCCTCGGGCCTTCCCCACCTCTTGCCTATGGCCCATTTCCAGGTATAAAGCGCGCCATCACCCGCTCCGGTCGAAGGCTCGAGGAAAGGCGGCACTTGCCGTAGGACCACTGGTCCGGCTTTCCGGGTCTACGCTCTTTGGGTGCCTTGGTGGGCCTTTCCCAGGCCCATAAGGGGCTTTGCGCCGGAGGGGACAGAAACGAGAGAAAGGCAGAGCATGGCTCTATATGAGCACGTGTTCCTGGCACGCCAGGACGTCTCGAACCAGCAGGTCGAGGCACTAACCAAAGAATTCTCGGACATCATCGAGGCCGGCGGTGGCAAGATCGCCAAGTCCGAGTATTGGGGTCTGAAGACCCTGAACTTCAAGATCAAGAAGAACCGCAAGGCTCACTACAGCCTCTTCAACATCGATGCCCCGCCCGCAGCGGTCGCTGAGATGGAGCGGCGCATGAGCCTGTCGACGGACGTCCTCCGCTTCCTCACCGTCAAGGTCGAGGCGCACGAGACCGAGCCGTCCGCGCCCATGCGCAAGGGCGACCGCGATGAGCGGGGCGAGCGTGGTGATCGCGGCGACCGTGGTCCGCGTGGCGGCGGTGGCCGTTTCGGGGATCGCGGCGGTGATCGTGGTGGCTTCCGTGGCGGTGATCGTGGTGACCGGCCGCCCCGCGAGGGTGGCGGCTTCCGCGCCGACCGTGGCGATCGTCCGCCACGCGATGGCGATGGCTTCCGCGGGCCGCGCGGTCCTCGCCCCGAAGGTGACGCACCCCGCGCACCCCGTCCTCCCCGTCCTGATCAGGAGAGCTGATCCATGTCCGATACCAGCAGCTCCAGCGGCGGCGCCGCACGCCGTCCCTTCCATCGCCGCCGCAAGACATGCCCCTTTTCCGGCGAAGGCGCACCGAAGATCGACTACAAGGATGCACGCTTGCTCGGCCGTTACATCTCCGAGCGCGGCAAGATCGTGCCGAGTCGCATCACGGCCGTTTCGGCGAAGAAGCAGCGTGAACTCGCCAAGGCGATCAAGCGCGCGCGCTTCCTCGGCCTGCTGCCTTACGTGATCAAGTAAGACACGACGACGACGACGGCGGCGCTACGATAGTGGCGCCGCTGAAGACGACCACGGGTTGGGGCGCGCATCATTCGGTGCCACCTCTAACCGCCAATAGCGCGGGACAGCTACGGGCCATGCCCCAGTTCTTGCTCATCGGCCTAGCCGGCGGCTTCGCGTCCGCTGTGCTTTTCATGTCCGCCACTGCCGGCGGACCGATGGGCCGTGTGTTCCTCTATTTCCTCGCACCTTTGCCGAGCTTCCTGGCCGGCCTCGGATGGGGCGCGCCGGCGGCAATGGTCGCCGCGCTTGCTGCCTCGACCGGCATTGGCATTGTGCTCGGTGGTATCTGGCCCGCCTTCGTATTTCTGATCAGCCAGGGCTTGCCGATCGTCATGCTCTGCCATCTGGCGCTGCTCAACAGGCCGGTTAGCGCAGGTCCTGCCGACAACGATGACGAGGACGCAGCGCCGGCAGTCGAATGGTATCCCGTAGGCCGCCTGCTTGCGGCGGCCGCCCTGATCGCCGGAAGCCTGTCGGTCATGAGCCTTTTCTTGCTCGGCGGCGACCTGGAGCAAGTCCGCAACGCGCTGCGTGAGATGATCGAGAAGGTCTTCGCTCAGGATCTCGCTGCGCTGCGCGAGAAGCCACTCACGCGTGAGGAAATCGACTCGCTCGCATCGCTCGGTCTGTTCCTTCTGCCTGCGGCCTCGGCGACCTCGTGGCTCGCAGGTTTCAGCCTCAACTTGTGGCTCGCCGGTCGGATTACGAACGCCTCCGGACGCCTCGCCCGGCCCTGGCCGGACCTCTCGGCCATGACGTTCCCGCCGGGCATGGCGCTCGGTCTTGCGATTGCGCTGGCTTTCACATTCCTGCTGCCCGGCTATCCGAAGCTCATCTCGTCAGGCTTCGCAGGCGCGCTGCTGTTCGCCTACATGCTGATGGGCCTCGCCATCATCCACTACGTGACTCGCGGCAAGCCACACCGGCCGCTGGTCCTATGGGGCGTTTACTTCCTGCTTCTGCTGTTCAACAGCTGGATGGCCCTTCTCATCGCCCTTCTCGCCATCATCGAGCCGATCTCACCCCTCAGGCGCTGGCCGTCCGCATCCTCCGGACCGCCAGCAAATCGGGGCCCTGACTGACGACGCCGAAGATCACCGATCCAACCGCATCAAAGAATCGAACAAGGAGCTGAACATGGAAGTCATTCTGCTGGAGCGAGTCGGACGGCTCGGTCAAATGGGCGACGTCGTCAAAGTCAAAGACGGCTACGCGCGTAATTTCCTGCTGCCGCAGGGCAAGGCGCTGAGGGCGACCGAAGCGAATCGCGCAACTTTCGAGGGCCAGCGCGTGCAGCTCGAAGCGCGCAACCTGGAACTCAAGACTGAGGCCGAGAGCGTTGCCGGCCGCCTCGAGGGCCAGACGTTCGTGTCGATCCGTCAGGCAGGCGACACCGGCCAGCTCTATGGCTCGGTTTCGACCCGCGATATCGCCGACGCGGTCAGCGCGGGCGGCTTCTCCGTCGAGCGGCGCCAAGTGCTTCTGGACAAGCCGATCAAGGCGCTGGGTCTTCATGAGATCCGCGTCGCGCTGCATCCCGAGGTGGTCGTCAAAGTGAGCGTCAACGTCGCTCGGTCGGCGGACGAGGCCGAGCGTCAGGCGCGCGGCGAGGACGTCACGGTCATCCGCGACGAGTTGCCTGAGATCGAAACCTACAGCGAGGACGCTGAAGGCGACGAGGTGCCTCCGGGCATGGGCGACCAGCCGAGCGTCTGACAGCGATCAGGCGCGGTTTGAAATGAGGGCGTCCGATCGCGGGTCGGGCGCCCTTTGTCGTTCACTGAGCACAATTGGAACCAGACGATCCAGCAGGGGGTTTGCCGAAAGGCGGACCAAGGACGAGCCGCCAGAGCGCTGGCGACGTGTGACAAATTGTCCTGACCGCGCTAAGATGAATGCTCCGAAAGTCCAACGCCCCGTGGCCTGGGACCAGGGAGGGACCCGTGTGCGGGCGCGCAGCGTCGAGGCGTGCCATGTTCAAGCCGCTGGAAATCCTGCTCCGCCGTATCGTAGAGCACGGCAATCTTTCCCTCATCACCCATAACGGGACCACATTCCGCTTTGGCGATGGCGAAGGCCCTGCGGTGGTCGCTCGCCTCGCCGATCGCAAGCTCGAGCGTCAGCTCGCACTTGATCCCCATCTCGCCGTCGGTGAGGCGTACATGGACGGCCGGCTCATCATGGAGCAGGGCCGCATCTATGATCTTCTGGCGCTGGTGCTCGAGAATGCCATGGCGCACCCGCCGCCGCGCTGGGCGCAGAGCCTGGATGTCGCCCGCTTCCTGACCCGGCGGCTCGCGCAGTTCAATCCGGCCGGCCGATCCCGGCGCAATGTCGCGCACCATTACGACATCGACGGCTCGATCTACGACCTGTTTCTCGATGCCGATCGCCAGTACTCTTGCGCGTACTTCGACGATCCGGACACGCCTCTGGAAGCCGCTCAGAAAGCCAAGAAACGCCACCTCGCCGCAAAACTCGCGCTCTCGGAAGGGCAGCACGTCCTCGACATCGGATCAGGCTGGGGCGGCCTCGGCATCTATCTCGCTGAGACCGCCGGCTGCATTGTCGATGGCGTGACGCTGTCCGTTGAGCAACTTAAGATCTCGGAGGCGCGCGCGCGTCGTGCCGGCCTCGCCAATGCCGTCCACTTCCGCCTGCAGGACTATCGCGAGGTCGTCGGCCCCTACGATCGGGTCGTCTCGGTCGGCATGTTCGAGCACGTTGGCGTCAATCACTACGGCACATACTTCCGCAAAGTGCGCGAGCTTCTGAAAGACGACGGCGTCGCGGTCATCCACTTCATTGGCCGCTCCGAGCCACCCGCGATCACCAATCCGTTCATCGCCAAGTACATCTTCCCCGGCGGCTACATCCCGGCCCTGTCGGAAGTCATGACGGCAATCGAACGCTCCGGCTTGATCACGACGGACGTCGAAATCCTCCGGCTCCACTATGCGGAAACACTGCGCGCCTGGCGCGAGCGCTTCATCGAGAACTGGGATGAAGCCG
>JAEYYJ010000197.1 GCA_023430845.1 Pseudomonadota bacterium | reverse complement strand
CCTGGACGAAAAGCGTCCGTGCGCTAGTATAATAGCATTCGCTACCAGAGGTAGATCGAATGAGCCGGAAGTCCGCCCCCAGCTCCGCCCTCTCAGTGTCCGTGCTCGGTGGCGTAAGCGTCCACTTCGGCGGTCGTGAGATCAAGCTGAACAACCGGAAGGACCAAGCGGTTTTGGCATTTCTTGCGCTAGAGGGGGCCTCTTGCTCGCGCGACGAACTGATCGCCCGGCTTTGGAGCAACGCTCCGGAGAGCAAGGCGCGCGCCTCACTTCGCCAAACACTCTATATTCTCAACAGGGAGCTGACGGCGTGCGGATACGGCGGCCTCGCGGTTGAGAGATTTACTGTCGAGATTGATCCACGCACGCTGCAGCTCGATATGCACGAAGTCCTTCGCACTGCCGAAGTCGAACACAATGCCCATCCGTTGCTGCTTGGAACGGCAGGCCTGAGCGAAACTTTGCTCGCCGGTTACGATCATCTCGATCCGTCGTTTCAGGATTGGCTGCGCGCGAAGCGGCAGATTTTGCACGATCGCATTGTACGTGGACTGGAGAATGGGCTGCGCGACGAGGCCTCTAACAGTTCGCAAAAGATCCCGCTCGCGCAGGCGATTCTCAATCTGGACGCGACGCATGAGGAGGCGTGCCGTGCCCTTATGCGCGCGCGTGCCGAGGCAGGGGATATTTCCGGAGCTCTTAAGGCCTATAAGGCTCTGTGGGATCTACTCGACGCTGATTACGACATGGAGCCGTCGGGCGCCACACAACAGCTCGTCGCCGACATCAAGTCGGGAGCGTTGGAAGCCGCGCTGCCCAGAGAACAAGCGCAACCGAAACCGGCCGCAAGGACCACTGGCAAGATTGCCTTGGCGATAGAAGCCTTCGGTGTGGATGGCGTGAGCGAGGAGAAAGTCTATCTCGTGCAGGGTTTTCGGCATCATCTCGCGGCTTCACTTGTGAAATTTCGCGAGTGGTACGTGACCGATCGCGTGGGGCAGCGTGGTTCGATGGCGCGTGCAATAGAAGCGGAGCAAAGTGAAGCGCAACTCCCGGTCTCATCGCACTACAATATCCAGGCGACAGCCTTTCAGACGGACACCACGCTCAAGCTGGTGCTGACGCTGAAGCAGAGCAAGGACGATATCTATCTTTGGAGCCACACGTTCGAGCTCGGGCTGGAGCGATGGTTCGACACGCAGCAGAATGCCGTCCGGCACATTGCCACGGCGCTGAATGTGAACATATCTCAGGAAAGACTCAACCTGCTGTCGGCGCAACCGGACGTTTCGCTCGATGCCTATGATCGCTGGCTGCGCGGGCAGGCAACCATCATGGGTTTTCGGACCGACAAATGGGAGAGTGCCGAGGAGCTGTTCCGCGACACGATCCATGCCGCGCCGAACTTTTCGCCCGCCTACAGCAGCTTGGCGCAGATCAACAATCTCATTCACATAGTTCAGCCCGGCGTCTATCGCAGTCGAGACCGTGAGCAAGAGACCATCGAGCTCGGCAGGATGGCCGTGCGGCTCGATCCGCTGGATTCGCGTGCGCATCTCTGCCTCGGCTGGGCCTACATGATGGCGAAGCAGTACGATCATGCCCCAACACAGTTCGACTTGGCCTGCGAGCTCAATGAAAGCGATCCCTGGACGGCCATATCAGCATCGCTGGCGCACGCTTTCATAGGGGTGCCGGCGCGCGCTCAGGAGCTCGCCGCGCGATCATTAGACTTGTCCCTTGTGCCGAGCCGGGCTGTCTGGGGCTATGAGGCTACGAGCTGCTTCATGCGCGCCGACTACGCAGGCTGTATAGAGTCGGCGCGGCGCGCGAGCGATGTCATCCTGAATCTACCCGCTTGGACGGCAGCGGCCATGTTCCACCTCGGCCGCCATGACGAGGCGCGCGAGCAGGCGCAGAGGCTCGTTGATCGTGTGCGTCCTCTTTGGAAAGGCGCGCAGCCCGCCACGGGCACGGCGATCACAAACTGGGTGCTTCACCTGTTTCCAATCGCCGACCGGACCGGATGGGAGCGCCTACGCGATGGACTGGTCGGCGCCGGTCTCCCCGACGGCGGTATGGATCACCACGCATGGTGATCCACGGTGAGAACTACCCACATTGAGCAATCGAGTACTCGCCGATACGGCAGTACATGAAATCCTTTTCTTTTCCCTCGGCCACATTGAAGAATTCGAGGCCGGCCAGTTGGCGGTAGAAGATCCGTGTGTTCCAGGCTTCCTCGCTCCCGAGCTCTTCCAGCCGCTGCTCCACAGCCGTTGCGGTCGGCAGATAGATTTGTAGCGTCGTGTCGTCGGGCGCTTGGCAAATGTGCAGATCACGAAACCTTTCGGTAGAAAAGCTTGCCCCCACATTTGCTAATGCCATCTGTTCGTTCAGCTCATCGACACTGCTCGGCCACGTGCTCGAATCCTTGGCCCATTTTACGACCAGTTTGCCCCATTCCACCCAATCGGAGTTGTCGTCCAGCATTTTACTGCTCCTTCCATTGATGGGCTCAATGCAATTCAGAGAAACGCGGGTTCGGCATTCTCGAGATGTGTGAGTTCGGCGATGTAGGCGACGAGTTGCCCCATGCTCTCGAGTGGCGGGACATCGTCGAAGACGTTGCTCTTGGGATCGAAGAAGGTGTCATTGAGCTTCTTCAGACTCGCGGCCAGTTTGGGCGGGTTCCCCTCTTCGTACACTAGGCGATCCGTCAGCGCGCCGAAGATCACTTCGGCAACGATGATAGAACCCAGAGGGCCGAGGTGTTTCCCTCTGATGTTTCCCTTGTCTTCAGGCTCGACGTGCTCGTCACCTTCGGAATTGTCCCTGTTTTCCGGCGACGCATCCTCCCATGCCTCGAACAGGATGTAGAATAGAAGGGGCGGATCTTCAGCAAGCGCTTCGATGTCCTTGTTTCGCAGGGTATGGCTGCCGCGGTGTTGTGAAAGCCAGTGCGCAATTCGTGAAGTGCGCAACGCCTTGTCGTTCGAAAGCGGTGATGCTTCGATTGCGGCGGCGATACCCAGTTTGTCGACGGAACGAAGCCTGCCGATCAGGTGATCGACGGACCACAATCCGAGTTCCGCGCTGCTGTAAAGTTCACGGCTGGCCAGGCCGCGTTGCGCGGTCAGTCCAAGCGGAGGGAACAGCGCCTCCATCAGCAGGCCGCGGCTATAGTGGGGCCTGATCCTCTGGCTCAGATTCGGCGCGCTTCCTTTGACGTCGAAGAAATTGGACCATTTGACAATCCATGCGGCGTCGAGCGGCATGTCGGCAGCTCCGCGCACCGAGGTCACCATCATGGCCCTGAAGAGCGATTGATCGCGGACAGGAACTCCTGGTCTCTCCTGAGGTGTATTGATCCGGTAACGGTCGCGGATCATCGCATGGCCAAACCGAAAGGCCGCGTGCGAGAACTCCAAGGGGAGGCGTCCGTCCGGCGGATGCACCAGCATATTCGGATCCATTAGATCCTTGTATGCCGTGTAGATTGTTGGATGCAGCACCTTCTCCATCAGATCGTTTCGGATGATGTTCCGGTAGATCAGAGTTACCGCAGCCTGCGCGCACTGAAAGTTCTGAGCGGCAGTGGCCTCTGTCGCGTCACTTCTGTGAGCGCATTCCGAAATCTTCGCCACCATCCCGTTGTGGAGCAGGTGAAACAGCGTCAGAAGCTGCGAAAGGATGGCGTTGTCGTCGTTTCGCGAGTCCGCGATGAGGACATCGGTGAAGCCGCCTTTGAGGTCGACGCCGGTTTGATTTGCCGGCAACACACGCCCTATATCGCGGAAGGGGCATGGCGACTGTTCGGATTTCATCTGGCCGAGCCGCAATCGGGTGCGTGAGGGCGCTGCGGCACCATCGAGAGCATAGGCAAACGCGTGGACCTCAGGGCCGGCCCCATAGACGGTGTCGAGCGTCAGTCGATACTGTCGATTATTGCGCATCCGGCCGTTGGGGTCACCCGTCAGCGCAGCGGACACCGAGCTTTGCACGAGGTCGTGCGCTAGGAGCTGTAGGAAGTAGGTATAGCCGGCTGGAATGCACGGGTTGTCCTGCACTTCGTAAGGAACGCTCATTCGATGAGCCAAGCGGCCCATCAGTTTTTGAAGGAGCTCCTGGCTCTTTGGCGCGAATGTCGGCAGTTTGCCGTGCACCTTGAAGCGAAGCTCTGGAGGCAGAACGCCCGAGCCGCCATCGAGAAAGTGCGAGAAACCCGGGATCGCAGCGTCGCCGACGACGGCTGCATCGTCCGGTGCTTTAAAGGCCTTGGCGAGCCGTTCGAGGCTCGCCAGCCTAAAGGGGATACCGCCCCCATGGCCCACCATCGAAATAAACTCCACAACTCAGCAATAACAAAGCAAGAGCGGCGGGCGAATAATCGGCTCCCGGCGCATTATGCGCGCAGCATAGGACTCGGCTGGGCGCGCACGCAAGATTGTTCGCGACAATATCGAGGGTGGTCACGCTTGTGTGAAGCGGCTGAACAATGTGGAGCACAGTATCGTAGGCCGCACGCGAGCGCGGCCGTGCTGAGCTCTCGATCGTTTTCGCATCGAGCTGTTCAGAACAGCGAGGTATCCGGGATCTTGCGCACATCGAAGCCTGGCGCGGAGAGGATGGACCGCAGGCGCGGTGTTAGAAGCGAAGAAGGCATAGGCTGGAGTGCTGGCGCGAATGCGAAAGCTACCGGCATGCCAAAACTTCTCCGTGTGAGATCGACAACGCTCGCAGAAATTCCGGCTTCAGCAAAAGCGGCTTTCAGCAGAGCAACAGGCGGATCGTTAGGTGGCTCTGAAATAATTCCCGGCGTGCCCATGGGATGCACGATTTCACACGTTTCACTGCGGATCGCCATGGCTCTCTGCAGATGCCTGCGGTCGACGTCGCTGAGCGCCTGCTCTCCCAGACGCGTCCGCTTGGCTTGTGCCAGCAGAAGACCGAGCTCCATTTGCATCATCTCGATTACTGCCGCGCATACGGCATCTTCGAGCTTCACGCGTGCCGCGAAGCCGCAGGCGAAGCCCTGGCCACTCCTTTCGAAGGAAATCGCCGCGATCGATGGAATGGCTATGTCGGTCGTCAGGTCGAGCAACCATGACGCGCGATCTGTCCTGTTTTGCCGCAACAACTGAACTAATTCCACGCCCTTCGCGAACGCAGGC
>JAEYYJ010000190.1 GCA_023430845.1 Pseudomonadota bacterium | reverse complement strand
TTCATCACGGGACATGCCGCAGATCGGTGGAAGGAAACGGGAGAGACACCCGACGAGCCGGCCGTGCTGACGTCGCAGCAACTGCAGGAAGCGTGCATGAAGCGCGCGCCCGCCCTCGTTCACGTTGCATTGCCGGCTGGGACACGCATCAAGCCCCAGAATACGCCACCACCTTGGGGTGTGCAGATCGCGACGCACTTCTCGCAGGCCAAAGTCGCCGGCATGTTCAATGCGCTCAGGCAGCGTCACGCCAAGGTGCTCGCCGATGCCGAGCCTCTCTACATGTCCGACCGCAATCTGAGCCGCGGGCGCAAGGCCATGGTGGCGCTGCGCGTCGGCGCGGCAAGCCAGTCGGCTGCGCTGAAACTCTGCGAGCGCCTGCGCGCCGATGGCGGCACCTGCACCGTGCACAAGAACTGAGTGCCGCGGATTACGGCTTCAGGCGGTAGCCTGTGCGGAAGATCCACCACACGATCACCAGACACAGCACGAGAAAGCCGAGCGTCATGGCAAAGCTGATGCCGACGCTGACGTCGGATATCTCGAAGAAGCTCCAGCGAAAGCCGCTGATCAGATAAACGATCGGGTTGAGCAGGGCCACGTTCTGCCAGAACGGCGGCAGCATGTTGATGGAGTAGAACGTACCGCCGAGAAAGCTCAACGGCATGATGACGAGCATCGGAATGACCTGCAGCCTCTCGAAACCGTCGGCCCATATGCCGATGATGAAGCCCAACAAGCTGAAGGTGAATGCCGTCAGCACGAGAAATCCGAGCATCCAGAAAGGATGGGCAATGCGCATGGGCACGAACAGGCTCGCGGTTGCGAGGATGATGAGCCCGAGGATGATCGACTTTGTGGCGGCGGCCCCGACATAGCCGAGCACGATCTCGAATGCCGAGATCGGTGCCGAGAGAATTTCGTAGATGGTGCCGGAGAACCGGGGGAAGTAAATGCCGAACGAGGCATTCGATGTGCTTTCCGTCAGGAGCAGCATCATCATGAGGCCCGGAACGATAAAGGCGCCATAGCTCACGCCGTCGATGTCCGGCACACGCGATCCGATGGCAGCGCCGAATACGATGAAATAGAGCGACGTCGAGAGGACGGGCGCCACAATGCTCTGGAGCAGCGTGCGGCCCCAGCGCGCCATCTCGAACATGTAGATTGCGCGAACGGCAGTCAGATTCATGATGCCTGCCTCATGAGACCGACGAAGATCTCCTCGAGTGAGCTTTGGTGGGTCTCGAGGTCTGTGACCATGAGACCGGCGTCGCGCATGGCATTGAGCAACGTGGTGATACCTGTGCGCTCGGCGCGCGTGTCATAGGTGAAAACGAGCGCGCGGCCGTCGTCCGCCAACGTCAGTGGATAGCTCGACAGCGCTTCGGGTATGGTGGTGATCGGCTGGCCGAGCCGCAGCACCAGCTCCTTCTTGCCGAGCTTGCGCATGAGTTCGGCCTTTTCCTCGACCACGATGATCTCACCGCCGCGGATCACACCGATGCGGTCCGCCATCTCCTCGGCTTCTTCGATGTAGTGCGTGGTCAGAATGACGGTGACGCCGGCTTCGCGCATCTCGCGCACGACCTCCCACATGCCGCGCCTGAGCTCGACATCGACACCGGCTGTCGGCTCGTCGAGAAAGAGAATGCGCGGCTCGTGCGCGAGCGCCTTGGCGATAAGGACACGGCGCTTCATGCCACCGGAGAGCGTGAGGATCTTGTCGTCCTTCTTCTCCCAAAGCGAGAGCTGACGAAGGGTCTTCTCGACGTAGGCGGGATCGGTCTTTTTGCCATGCACGCCGCGGCTGAAATTCACCGTCGCCCAGACGGTCTCGAACATGTCGGTCGAAAGCTCCTGCGGAACGAGACCGATCAGCGTACGCGCGGCGCGATAGTCCTCGATGATGTCATGACCATCGACCGTGACCGTCCCCGAGGTCGGCGTCACGAGCCCGCAGATCGTGTTGATGAGCGTTGTCTTGCCCGCCCCGTTGGGACCGAGAAGGGCAAAGATCTCGCTGCGACGGATGTCCAGGCTCACGCCCTTCAGGGCCTGGAAGCCCGAAGCGTAGGTCTTGGTGAGGCCTGAAACACGGATGATGGGGCTCATGGACAACTGGAGGTGATCCCGTTGGGCCACAGTGGGGCTGAGCTGATGGGAGCCGTCGGTGGGCTATCGAGGCGTGGCTGCTGAATCCGGCGGAGAGATGGCTCTCTGTCAGATAGGTCAGCCCTTCGGGAAATCCAGCCCCATGTTGCGATAGCGCTCGGGGTCGTCGCTCCAGCCTTCCTGGACTTTCACGTGCAGAAAGAGATGCACGGGGCGCTCGAGCAGCGCGGTCAACTCCTTGCGCGCGCGCATGGATATATCCTTGATCGTGCGGCCGCCCTCGCCGAGCACGATGCTGCGCTGGCTTTCGCGCTCGACGAAAATCGTCTGCTCGATGCGCGCGGATCCGTCCTTGCGATCCTGCCAGGCGGTGGTCTCGACGGTCGCGGAGTATGGAAGCTCCTGATGCAGGCGCTCGTACAACTTCTCGCGCGTGATCTCGGCCGCGAGCTGGCGCTCGGGAACATCGGAGAGATCGTCGGCGGGGAAGTGCCAGGGGCCTTCCGGTACGTTGAGCGCGAGATGGGTCTTGAGATCCTCGACGCCGCTCCTGGTGAGCGCGGAGACCATGAACGTTGCTGGAAATTCGAGGCGTGCATTGAGATCGGCAGCGAGCGCGAGAAGCTGCTCTTTCTTCACGCGGTCGACCTTGTTGAGCACGAGCACGCGCGGGCGATCGACGTTCGCGAGCTGACGAAGGATGCGGACGACATCGTCGCTGACACCCTTCTGCGCATCCACCAGAAGCACGACCATGTCGGCATCGCCGGCGGCGGTGGAGGCGGCCTCGACCATCGCGCGGTCCAGGCGGCGGCGGGGTGCGAAAATGCCCGGCGTATCGATGAAGACGAGCTGGCTCGCGCCGGCAATGGCAATGCCGCGTACGGGTACGCGCGTCGTCTGCACCTTGTGCGAAACGATGGTGATCTTGGCGCCGACGAGCGCATTGACGAGCGTCGATTTGCCGGCGTTCGGGGCACCAATGACGGCAATGAACCCGCAGCGCTGCGGGCCAGTGACCTCGACGGGTGAATTTTCGTTACTCATGGGAATCCGATGCAGCGTCCGCAGGCCAAACGCCTTTCGCACGCAGGAGTGCAGTTGCCGCGGCCTGCTCGGCAGAACGCTTGCTGGCGCCGACGCCTTCGGCTGGGTTGTGGCGACCGACGCGAACTTGAGCCGTGAAGCGCGGTGCATGGTCGGGTCCGTCGCGGCCGATCTCGACGTATTCGGGTAGCGGCAGGCCCTGTCCCTGCGCCCATTCCTGTAACG
>JAEYYJ010000326.1 GCA_023430845.1 Pseudomonadota bacterium | reverse complement strand
AGGCAGCCGCGTAGCTGCCCCCGTGCGATGCCGCATGGACGACGGCGCCGTGATGCGTGGGCGTGAGATGCGTGACGCTGTCGACGACGATGATTGCCAGCCGGCCGGTGCTCATGAGCGTCACCCTTCGTACGACAACGCCCAGGTGATGAGCCTGGGCGTCGACGTTCATTCCTGTTTCCGAGTGTCCCGACCTACTTCTTGGCGGCCGGGCTCGGCGTGTCGTTGGAGGCCTGCGGATCGGCCGGCCGCGGCGGCGGCTCGGGGATTTCACCGCGCATGAGCTTCAGTGCGTACTGGAGCTGGGTGTCCTTGTCCGCCTCGGGCGGCACGTAGGAGTTCGAACCCGACTCCTCCTTGCCGTCCTTGCCGACGTCACCCTTGAGATGCCCGCGCAGGCTTGCCTCGCCACGCGGCTTCTCCTTGCTCGCGCGCGCCTTGAGCTCTTCGGGAAGCTCCTGCTCGACGACGACATCGGGATCGATGCCCTTGGCCTGAATCGAGCGGCCCGACGGCGTGTAATACCGCGCCGTCGTCAGGCGAATGGCGCCGTTCTGGCCGAGCGGGATGATGGTCTGCACCGATCCCTTGCCGAACGAGCGGCTGCCGATCACGAGTGCGCGATTGTGATCCTGCAGAGCGCCTGCCACGATCTCGGAGGCCGAGGCAGAGCCGCCATTGATGAGCACGAGGATGCGCTTCCCGTCGGTGATATCGCCGGCACGTGCGTTCGAGCGCTGCGTCTCTTCGAGATTGCGCCCCTTCGTCAGCACGATGGCACCGCGCTCGAGGAAGTCGTCGGTCACTGCGATCGCCTGGTCGAGAAGGCCGCCCGGATTGTTCCGGAGGTCGATGACATAGCCCTTGAGGTTCGCGCCAATATCCTTCTTCAGCTTCTCGACCGAGGAGACGAGATTGGCGTGCGTCTGCTCGTTGAAGGTGGTGATACGGATATAGCCGACATCGCCTTCGGCGCGGGCGCGCACGGCATTGATGCGAATGCGGTCGCGGACGATCTTGATCTCGATCGGCTCGTCATTGCCGCGACGCTGAATGGTCAGCAGGATCGAGGTGCCGACCTTGCCGCGCATCTTCTCGACAGCCTGCTCGAGCGTGAGCCCGACGATCTGCTCGCCGTCGAGATGCGTGATGAGATCGTTGGCCATGACGCCCGCGCGCGCGGCCGGCGTGTCGTCGATCGGGGCGACGACTTTGACAATGTTGTTCTCCATCGTCACTTCGATGCCGAGGCCACCAAACTCACCCCGCGTCTGCACCTGCATATCGTTGAAGTGCTTGCGGTTCAGGAACGCCGAGTGGGGATCGAGCGAGCTCAGCATGCCGTTGATGGCGCTTTCGATGAGCTTCGAGTCATCGGGCTTCTCGACGTAGTCCGTACGTACGCGCTCGAGCACGTCGCCGAACAGGTCGAGCTGCTTGTAGATCTCGCTGTTGGTCGACGTCGCCGAGTAGGTCCGCGTGACGTTAACCACGGTCGTCAGGCCGGCGACGGCCGAAAGAGTGACGAACGTCCAGAATGCGTAGTCAGCTTTCCGCTTCATGCGTGCATCCTCTAAGAGCGTGCGGCCCACCAGGGATCGGGGTCGATTGGTCGATAGTCCTTGCGGAACTCGACGTAAAGCACTGGCGCATTGCCTTCCGACTTCGCCGACTGCGATCTGGGCGCGGCGCTCATGAGCCCTATCGGCTCGCCTGCCAGGACGAACTGACCGACCTGAACGTCGATCTGAGATAGCCCTGCCAGCAGAATATGATAGCCGTCCTCGGCGTTGATTATCAAGAGCTGGCCCCAGGTACGAAACGGCGCAGCCCAGATAACGGACCCATCGCTCGGCGAGCGCACCTGGGCAGAGTGTCGCGTCTCCAGCACGATGCCCATGGACTGCGTGCCGAACTGCGTTTTCTCGCCATATCCGAGAACCCGCTTGCCCTGCGCCGGAAGGGGCAGCGAGCCCTTGGTTTGCGCGAAGGGGATGGCGGGCCGCATGGGAACAGCATTCAGCGCGGCAAGCTGTCGGGTCGTCGGCATGAGCTGCGCCATGGCCGGTCCGGCTTTGGCTTCCGGCGGTGTCGGCGCCTCGGCCGTTGTCGGATCGGAGGGACGGGCCGCAGGCGGCCTTTCGGCCGGCAGGAGAGGCGGCGCAGCCTGCGTGGGTGCGGGGGCTGCGGGGCCGGGCTTGGTGTCGAGGCTCGCGATCAGCGAGGTCAAATCTTCGATGCGCTTGGCCGTCTCGGCGGCCTGCTTGCGTGCCGCGTCGAGTGCGGGTTGATGCTCGGCAAGCGACTGGCGGCGGCTCTCGATCAACTCGGCGATGCGGGTGCGCTCGATCTCGTGGCGCGCGGTTTCGGCGCGCAGGATGGCGCTCTGGGCCTTGCTCGCCTCCATGATCTTCACAAGTTCGTTAAGGCGGCCTGTGAGGATCGTCGCCTGCTCGGCGAGCTCGGGAAAGGCGCGCGCCAGGAGCATGGCGCTGCGGACCATCTGCAACGCATCCTCACGCCGTGTGATCATGACCGGCGGCGGGTTGCGGCCCATGCGCTGCATCGCTGACAGCAGTACCGCGATCTTGCCATGACGCGCCGACAGCTC
>JAEYYJ010000169.1 GCA_023430845.1 Pseudomonadota bacterium | reverse complement strand
TCGGGATGTCGCAAATGAGCGGCACTTCCAAAACCGGGAAGTCGACAACTCAGCAAGCTAGCAAGCGTTCAGCAGCCAGCCAGCCATCAATGAACTCAGGGGCTCGGAGGTTGGAATGCGGCCTGTTGTCGGGAGCGCAACGAAGAATACTGTTCAGTCGGCAAGCCGCGTGTCGGCGGTGCGAAAAGCGCTCATGGGAACGAGCGCGCTCATGGTGGCGATCACGTGCTGCAATGTTGCCGTCGCACAAACGACACTGCCGCCGCTATCGGTGGAGACGAAGAAAGCCAAAGGCAAGAAGTCGGCGAAAGCGGCCCCCAGGCGGGCCCCGGCTCCCGTCGCTCCGGTTGAAGCTCAAGCACCACCTGCCGAGGTCACGCGACAGGCGGAGAGGGCACCAGCCAACCCGATCACCGACACGCCGCTGGCCACCCAGACTACGGCTACAGACATTCAAAGAAACGAGATCAGCAACATCAACGATCTCGGCAATACGACCGAGCCGGGCGTCGACTATTCGCCTCGCACGGACGGCTTCGTGATCCGCGGCATGGAAGGCCCGCGCATCACGACGGTCATCGACGGCATCCCGCAGCCTTTCCTCTCGAACTACGCTCGTGGATCGACCGCAAGCATCAACGCGCCGACGAACGCCGACGGCGGCGGTGCCGCATTCGACTTCCGCTCGATTTCGGTGCTGGATGTGCTTCGCGGCGCGGATTCTTCGCGTGTCGGCTCCGGGGGTCTTGGTGGCGCAGTCGTTCTCCGCACGTTGGAGCCCGAAGACATCATCACCACCGGCAGCAACTGGGGTGGGTTGACGAAGGGCACCTACGACAGCAGGGACAAGAGCTACAACGGCAGCCTCGCGCTCGCCGGCCGCGCTGGTCCGTGGCTGGCCTTGATTCAGGGCAGCTACACGATCGGCAATGAAACCGATAACAAGGGCAACAACGGCTCATACGGGCTCCCGCGCACCGAGCCGAATCCGCTGGATTTCGACCAGAGCAATATACTCTTCAAACTCCGCCATGACGGCGGCAGCGGGCATCGCATCGGTATAACCGCCGAGCGATACAGGTATTCGGCCGACAGCGACCTGATGACCAACTGGAACCGCACTGCTGCGCTTTCCGGCTACGATCCCAACAACTACCTGGGCTATGAGTCCACGCAGCGTCGGCGCCTCTCTCTCGACTATGATTACAAGGCACCCGTTCCTGGCGGTCTCGTCGATACCGTCTTCGCAGTCGCCTACTGGCAGGATGTGGCCAGGGATACGGGCGCGTTCGGCACACAGCGCAACGGCACCTTCTATCTCCGCGACGTCGACATCGATCACGAAGGGTTCGGATTTGTCGGCACGGCGACGGGCAGGTTCCAGGCGGGCGGGTTCAATCACCGCTGGCAGACCGGCATCGATGTCGCAAGTTTTACAGCAAATCAATTCACGACCGTGATCCCCGCGACGGGCTTCGGGCACTCACAGCCCGATGTTCCGAAAGTCGATGGCGCAAAATTCGGCATCTACGTCGACAATCGCATTTCCATGGAGGGCTCGCGCTTCGCATTGACGCCGGGCATTCGCTTCGACTGGCACGAGTACAAGCCCAAGGAGACCGACGACTGGGACGACAACTCGGGCTCGGGCCTGTTCCCATTGCCCGACAAGCACACCGGCTCGCGCTTCACGCCGAAGCTGCTGGCGACCTATCAGCTGGGCCCGAAATCTGAGCTTTTCGCTCAGTGGGCAGCTTCATACCGCGCGCCAACTGTTAGCGAGTTGTACGAGAACTTCACGAACCCGGTGACCGGCTATGCACAGCTTGGCAATCCGGATTTGAAGCCGGAAACGGGCCATGGCATCGAGCTCGGTGCAAACTTCGGCGACCGGATCTTCGGTGGCCGCGTAGCAGCCTTCCACAACTGGTACCGCAACTACATTGGGACCACGCCGCTCTTGCCAGATCCTAACTATCCATCACTTCCCTTCGGCGTCAGCAAGTTCATCAACATCGACGAAGTGCAGATCAGTGGCATCGAGCTCAAGGCTCATAGACGCTTCAGCAACGGCATCGGACTGCACGGTGCATTCGTCTACGCGCACGGTGAGGATGGGAACGGCAATCATGTTCCGACCATCGCCCCGGTCAAGGGCATCGTAGGCATCAGTTATGAGAGCGTGAACTGGGGCGTCGACCTGACCGGCATCTTCGTCGGGAAGTATAACGACGATTTCGGCGACAATAGAACGGACACCACCTTCGATGCGCCGGGCTATGCCATTGCCAACTTGAGCGGCTGGTGGGAGCCCTCGTTCATGAATGGATTGCGTATCCAGGCGGCCGTGAAGAACCTATTCGACGAAACCTACTACGACGCGCTCGCGGTTCGCACCGTCAACCTCAGCGCTGCAGCGGCTCAGCCGGTGGAATTCTACTCCGCACCCGGCCGAAGCTTCATCTTGTCTGCGACCCACAGGTTCTGAGCGCGAAGCCAGCGTCGACTACACGCTGCCCCACAATCAGCACACCAAAGCGCCGCACACCCGTGCGGCGCTTTCTTTTTGCGCGACGCTCAGAGGATCTGGCTCAGGAAGGCACGCGTGCGCGGATCGCTGGCGTTGGTAAAGAACGTCGCCGGCGGTCCATGCTCGACGATGATGCCGCGATCCGTGAAGTAGATGTGATCCCCGACCTCGCGCGCAAAGCCCATCTCATGCGTGACCAGCACGCACGTCATGCCTTCCTCGGCAAGCTCGCGGATCGTCACGAGCACTTCCTTGACCGTTTCGGGATCGAGCGCCGCCGTCACCTCGTCGAACAGCATGATGTCCGGGTTCATGGCAAGTGAGCGCGCGATCGCGACGCGCTGCTGCTGCCCGCCCGACAGCTCGCCCGGATAGGCGTCCTCCTTGCCCTCGAGACGCACTTTCTTGATCAACCGTCGCGCCCGCGCTTCGACCTCGTCCTTCGGCTGCTTCAGCACGTGAAGCGGCGCCATCATGACGTTCTCGAGTGCCGTCTTGTGCGGAAACAAGTTGTACGACTGGAAGACCATGCCGACTTTCTTGCGCAGTTCGAGCTTGTCGAGCGCGGGATCGTGCACCTCCTGCCCCTCGACCTTGATCGAACCCTGATTGATCGGCACCAGCGCATTGATGCAGCGGAGCAGCGTCGACTTTCCCGATCCCGATGGTCCGATGATGCAGATGACCTCGCCCTTGCGCACATCGAGGCTCACGCCCTTCAGCACCTCGATGGGGCCGAAGGACTTGTGCACATCCTTGATGCTGACAATGGGCTGATCCGGCGTCCACGCGCTCGTCATGGTCTCACCTCAGATACGGACCGCGTACTTGCGCTCGAGCCGGATGGTCCAGCGCGCGATCGGATAGCAGTAGACGAAGAAGAAGAGGAGCAGCATCCCGTACATCGGCATAAGCAGCTCCGTGCGCTGCTCGGAGGCGAGCGCATCTTGCGTAAGCGTCATGGCGTCGTTGACCCCGACGATGGAGATGAGTGGCGTCGCCATGGTGAGGATCGCGTACCAGTTCATCCAGGGCGGGATCATGCGCTTCACGCACTGCGGCAGGATAATGCGCCAGAGTGTCTGAAGACGCGAAAATGCGAGGCTCTCGGCCGACTCCCACTGCGCGGTCGGTATCGAATTGACGGCCCCGCGCACGATCTCGGCGATGTTCGCCATGATCGGGAGTGCCAGACCCACCGTCGCCTTGAACCACGCCGGAAAAGGGATCATCAGGCCGCCGATGCGGAACTGGAACGGCGTCAGAAGCATCACGAAGAACAGCAGCACGAGCCAGGGTGAGTTGCGGAAGAACTGCGTGATCGCCCATGAGACCGAGCGCACGGGCGCGAACTTCGAGATCAGGCCGAGGCCAAGCGCGAGCCCCGTAACCGTCCCGATGGCCATGGCCAGGAAGCTGACGAGGATATTCAGCGCAAAGCCGCCGAACTCGCGCGGCGGCCCGAACAGAATGAGCGGCGTCCACTTCCAGAGCGTCGCCAGAATGCCTGGGCGCTCACCGCCGACCGCGAGCTGCGCCCATGCCTCACTCGCGAGCAGAACACACGCCAGAAGCCCCAGCGCGACGCCGAGCGCGCGCGGTGTGAAGGCTGACGCTACAAAGCCGCTCTCGCCCTGCGCGGGTGCAGGCACAGGCTTGATCAAAATTGGATGGCTCGCCTGCGTGCTCATTGGCCGAACCCCGGAACGCGCAGCGAGCGCTCGAGCCGCGTCATGAGCCAAACGAAGATGCCGACCAGGATGAGATAGAACGTCAGCAGCGTCACCATCATCTCGAAGACGTTGATACGATCCGACCAGATCTGGCTGGCGACATACAGCGTCTCCGGTACCGCAATGGCATATGCCTGCGTCGTCGTCTTGATCAGATTGACGAGGTTGTTGTTGAGCGCCGGCAGGCACACGCGCACCGCGAGCGGCAGCACGATGTAACGGTAGATCTGCCAGCGGTTGAAGCCGAGCGACTCCGCTGCTTCCACCGTCGATTTCTGCACGGCCTCGACGCCGGAGCGGAAAATCTCGATGTTGAAGGCGCCCGCGAAGAACGACAGCGAGATCACGGCCCACGCAAAGCTGCCGAGTATGGGCTGGGCAATGCCGAACTCGTTCTCGACGCGCGGCATCTGCGGGCCGAGTGCAAAGTAAAAAAAGTACATCTGCACGAGCGGCGGTGTATTACGGAAGAACTGGATGTAGCCCTGGACGAAGGCCTTGAGGATCCTGAAGCGGCTCCCCTGCAGCCACGCGCCGACGATACCGATCAGAACACTCAGGATCACGCACGTCGCGGCGAGCTGGACCGTCGTCCACATGCCGCGCAGCAGGCGGCCGCGCTCGAACGTATCGTAGAAGTGGACGAGATTGATGCCATACGCGTCATGCAGACTGCGCAGGAAGTCCCACAGACCTTCCATTCAATTCCCGTCGTTCGGAATGCAATGCGGATTCTAGATGAACCGCCGGGTGGCGCATCCCATGCACCGCCCGGCAGCTACTGCGGATTACTTCTTGGCGGCCGCGGTGGCATCGGTCAGCCACTGCGTATTACTGCCGACCCACTTCTTCTCCATGGCGAGCAGCGCGCCCGACTTCAGCCAATCCTTGACGGTCTCGGACATGAACTTGCCCCAGGGGCCGTCCAGATCCTCGGTCTTGACCGCGAGCCCCCACGGCACTGGCTTCCACTCCGTAAGCGCTACGACGTCGAAGCCTTCCCACTTCTTGTCCTGGGCCTTCTTGAACACGAGCACGACATCGTCATAGACGAAGCCGACGCACCGCCCATCCAGCAGCGCCTGCTCGGCCTCCGGCACGCCCTTGAAGGCGATCAGATCCTGGCCCGTGTACTTCGACTGCAGCTCGTTGTTGTAGAAGGCACCCTGCAGCGCACAGACGGGCTTGCCCTTGAGATCGGCTGCGCTCTTGATGTTCGCCTTCTTGTTGGCGAGGATCGCGACACCCGAGGCGTAGTACACGGGATCGACGATGCCGACGACTTTGCGGCGCTCCGGCGTGTCGCTCATGGTCGCGATCATGAGATCGATCTTGCCCTGCTGCAAGAACTGCATGCGGTTGGACGAGACGACCGAGACGAGCTCCAGCTTCACGCCGAGGCGCTTGGCAACGTCGGCCGCCATATCGGCCTCCATGCCGACGATGGCACCGCTCGAGTCGCGCGTGCCCCAGGGCGGATAGTCCGTCTTCACGCCGACGATGAGCGTGCCTTTTTTCTTGATCTCCGCCAGCGGATCGGCTTTCGCCGCCGTGTTGCCGGCCAACGCGGCGACAACGCCGAGAGCCAATGCCGCGATCAGTCGTCTCATCGCACGTCTCCTGTCATGCTACCCAATGCCCATGGCCGGCTTACCACACATCGTGCGCGAGAAGCCCGCTGTCCGAAATTATGGCACAGGCGGCCCGAAGTCCGAAAGCCGAACAATTCAGGCAACGCGTTCGGTTTCCGGGCAATCCCTGTTCGGGATCAGGTGTCGGCGACGAGCGGCGCTGCAATGGCACCGAGAATGCGCTGCGCATCGGCGGGCGACAGACGCACCTGCAGCCCACGCTGCCCGCCATTCATATAGACCCGGTCATGCACCATGGATTGAGCCTCGATGACGGTTGGCGACTTCTTCCGCTGGCCGAATGGGCTGATGCCGCCGACCTTGTACCCCGTGATCCGCTCGGCATCCGCGGGCTTCATCATTTGCGCCGACTTCCCGCCGACCGCCGTGGCCAGCTTCTTCATGGACACTTCCCGGTCCGACGGCACGATGACGCAAACGGACTTGCCGTCGACAAGCGCCATGAGCGTCTTCAGAACGCGCGCCGGCTGCTCACCCAAGGCCTCAGCCGCCTGGAGGCCGATGTGCTGTGCATCGGCATCGTAGTCGTAGGTATGAACCGAGAAGTCGGCCCCCGCGCTCTCCAGCATGTCCGTCGCGCGCGTCTTCTTCGACATGTCACCCCTGGCCTCTCTCACCCAGTCATTCTGCCGAGTTGTCTGCTCAATGCCGATCTCCTGGCATTTATCCAGGGCAAGGAACTGCGCGCAGCGCGCGGACACTGCCTGCCCGACGGGGCGTGTGCGACTATTCGTGGACATCCCAGTACGGCTTGTCGCCGAAATGTGCGACGAGAAAATCGATGAACGCGCGCACTTTCACGGAGACATGACGCGTCGGCGGATAGAGCGCACACAACGACAGCTCCGGCGCGCGATACTCCTTCAGCACCGCCTGCAGCTTCCCGCTTCGCAGCTCCGGCCCCGCAATGAAGGTCGGAATGAGGGCGATACCGATACCCTGCAGCGTCGCATCGCGCAGGATCTCCGCGTTGTTCGTGCACAGCCTCGACGACACGCTGAGCCAATGATCGCCGTCCTTACCCGTGAGCTTCCACTGCACGCCCGTGCCGAGGTAATCGTATGACAGTAGTTCGTGCGCGCGCAGATCACTCGGATGCTTTGGCATCCCATGCGCCTTCAGATACGCAGGCGACGCACACAGCACGCGATGCGCGGGAGCGATCCGCCGCGCGATCAGGCTCGAAGCGGCCATGTCCGCGATGCGCACCGTTACGTCGAAACCTTCCTGCACCGTATCGAGCTGCTGATCGCTGAGGATCAAATGAATGCGCAGCTCGGGATACTGCTTCATGAAGGCGCTGATCGCCTTGCCGAGATGCAGGGTGCCGAAGGACATCGGCGCGTTCACGCGAAGCATGCCTCGCGGCGCGGCCTGCAACTGCGAGACGGTCAGATCCGCTTCCTCGATGTCGGCAAGAATGGCGATGCAGCGCTCGTAGTAGACGCGGCCGTTGTCCGTCGCGCTCGCACTGCGCGTCGTGCGATGCAGAAGCTGCACGCCGAGCTCGGTCTCCAGCTCCATCACGTACTTGCTGACCGCCGAGCGCGACAGCCGCAGGCTGCGGGCGGCCTCCGAGAAGCTGCCGAGCTCCACGACCTTCGCGAATGCGCGCATGCGGGTCAGCTTGTCCATGCCCATGTCTCCGATACGAGCCCGTCGCGGCCCGTCGCCAATTGTCCATGATTTGAAGACAGAAAGCGCACAGCAAACCGTATTGTCAATGTTATGCGGCGACCACATATTCCGTCCAGACAGATCCAAGCACCGCCGTTCGGCGGGGAAAGGTGGGCAAAATGGCTGGAATTCATCATGTTACGGCAATCGCCGGCCGCCCGAACGTCAACTTCGACTTTTACACGCGGACGCTCGGCCTGCGCTTCGTCAAGAAGACCGTCAACTTCGACGATCCCGGCACCTACCACTTCTACTACGGTGACGAGGCCGGCAGCCCCGGTACGATCCTGACGTTCTTCCCCTGGGAGCACGCGGCGCCCGGCCGCGGCGGTGTCGGTCTCACGCAGACGACGTCGTTCCGCGTTCCGGTCGGATCGATCGGCTTCTGGACGCAACGTCTCGTCGCAGCAGGTGCCAAGCACGAAGCGCCGATCAAGCGCTTCGGCGAGTGCATCCTCGAATTCACCGATCCGGACGGCATGGGCCTCGCGCTCGTCGGCGTCCCCGGTGTGGAGAACGAGGCTGCCTGGACGACCGGCGACATTCCTGCAGAGCACGCGATCCGTGGCTTCCACGGCGTCACGCTCATGCTCGACAGCGCGGAGCCAACGGGCGCGATCCTCACCGACGCGCTCGGCTTCACGAAGGTCGGCCAGGAAGGACCGTATGTGCGCTTCAAGAGCGAGGACGCGATCGGCGGCATCGTCGACATCCGCGAGGCGAAGGGCTTCCTTCCCGGACGGATGGGACTTGGCTCGGTTCATCACGTGGCGTTCCGCGCCAAGGATGATGCCGAGCAGGCCGCGATCGCGAAGAAGCTTCGCGAAGCACATGGGCTGATCGCGACGGAGCAGAGAGATCGGAACTACTTCCGCTCGATCTACTTCCGCGAGCCGGGCGGCATCCTCTTCGAGGTTGCAACGGACGTTCCGGGCTTCACCGTTGACGAGCCGCTCGCCACGCTCGGCGCCGATCTGAAGCTGCCAAGCTTCCTCGAGCCGAAGCGGCGGCAGATTGAAGCCGTGCTGCCGACATTGGAGGTTGCAGCATGACCACGACGTCAGCTCGCATCGCCCCTCGC
>JAEYYJ010000221.1 GCA_023430845.1 Pseudomonadota bacterium | reverse complement strand
GTCCAGCGCGACCAGCGCGTCATCGACGCCTATCTCGGCATCAGCCACTAAGGAGCGTCGCGCGTGCTCGTCTTCGGTCAATTCCTGGAAGTGCTCATCGGCGGTCTTCTGGCGGGCGTGCTCTACTCGCTGGTCGCGCTCGGCTTCGTGCTGATCTTCAAGGCCTCCGGCGTGTTCAACTTCGCGCAGGGCGCGATGGTGCTGCTCGCCGGATTGGCGCTCGTGCGCTCGCTGGATTTCATGGTCGCGCGCGGCATCCCGACGTGGGCGGCGATCGTGCTCGCGCTGATGTTCGCGGCCGTCGTCATGGCGATCACGGCCGCGCTCATCCAGAAGTTCGTGCTCGGTCCTCTCGTCAATCAGGACGGCCTGTCGCTCTTCATGGCGACGATCGGCATAACATTCGTGATCGAAGGTGCCGGTCAGATGATCTTCGGATCCGACGTATACCCGCTCTCGCTCTTCCCGACGGACGCCTGGTTCATTCTCGGCAACATCTTCGACGGCGGGCTTCTCGTGAGCAAGATCGACGTCTGGGGCGGCATCATCGCAGGCGCGCTCGTCGCGGTCCTTGCCATCTTTTTCCAACGCACCAAGACGGGCCGCGCCTTGCGCGCCGTTGCGGACGATCATGCGGCCGCCGAGTCTGTCGGCATTCCCATTACCTGGATCTGGTTCGTCGTATGGCTCGTCGCCGGTCTCGTCGCGCTCACCGCGGCGACGGTATGGGGGACCAAGCTCGGCGTACAGTTCTCGATCGTGTTCCTGGCGCTGAAGGCCTTGCCCGTTCTCATCATCGGCGGCTTCACATCGGTTCCCGGCGCCATCGTCGGCGGTCTCATCGTCGGCGCAGGTGAAAAGATCGCTGAGGTCTATCTCGGGCAGCACATCGGCGGGGGCATCGAATACTGGTTTGCCTATGTGCTCGCACTGGCCGTGCTGCTCGTCAGGCCGCAAGGCCTGTTCGGCGAGCGCATCATCGAACGCATCTGAGGAGGCAAGGCGTGCTTTATCGTGAGGCCGGCCAGTTCAAGACCTCCTACGCGGCGGATATGGCGATCTTCCCGATCCGCCAGGACCGCATCGCGCTGATCCTTCTCCTGCTGTTCGCCTTCGTCGGCATTCCGCTGCTCGCGAACTTCCAGCTCTGGCCGCTCGGCAGCGACTACATGCTGCGCGCGATCCTGATCCCGTTCCTCATCCTCTCGCTCGCTGCGATCGGCGTGAACATCCTGGTTGGATACTGCGGACAGATTTCGCTCGGCAGCGGTGCCTTCATGGCCATCGGCGCCTACAGTGCCTACAAATTCGGCACGGGAGTCCACATACCGCTCGAGTTTCTCGGCGCCGAGATCAAGATCCCGCCGCTGCCCCTGTTCGCCTCGGTCATGCTCGGCGGGCTCATGTCCGCGATCGTCGGCATACTCTTCGGAATCCCGAGCCTCAGAATCAAGGGCCTCTATCTCGCCGTCGCGACGCTCGCCGCCCAATTCTTCTTCGACTGGGTGTTCCTACGCGTGAAGTGGTTCACGAACTACGCGCCGTCTGGTTCCGTCGCCGCGCCTGATCTGTATTTCTTCGGCTATCTCGTCCACTCGCCGATCGAACGCTACCTGCTATGCCTCGCATTCGTGACGGTCTTTGCCCTCATCGCGAAGAACCTCGTCCGCGGCAATATCGGGCGTCAATGGATGGCGATCCGCGACATGGACATCGCCGCCGAACTCATGGGCATCCGCCCCCTCTACGCCAAGCTCACGGCGTTCGCCGTTTCCTCGTTCATCGTGGGCGTGGCCGGCGCGCTGTGGGCGTTCGTCTATCTCGGTGCGTGGGAGCCGCTCGCCTTCAACATCGACCGCGCTCTGCAGCTCCTGTTCATGGTCATCATCGGTGGTCTCGGCTCGATCCTCGGCTCGTTCCTCGGCGCCGCCTTCATCCTGATCCTGCCTATCATGCTCGATCAGGTGCCGCACGCCCTCGGCGTGCCGATCAGCGTCGAGACCGTTTCGCATCTCGTCTTCATCGTGACGGGTGCGCTCATCTGTTACCTGCTGATCGTCGAGCCGCACGGTTTCGCGCGACTCTGGTCGATCGCGAAGGAGAAACTCAGACTGTGGCCGTTCCCTTACTGAGGCCGCAAGTTCGAGCCGATGCCTGCTCGCGACGTGGTGCGGCGAGACGGGCGAACAATAAAAAGCACCCGCGAGAAACCCGGCATCTGCCGGCGTGTGGAGGAGGAAGTAATGTTGCGAAAGACTTTGGCAGTCGCCACCGCGGCCACTGCCGTGCTCTCCGGAGCCGGCATCGTGTTCTCGTCGGGCCCGGCAATGGCACAGAACGAGCAGTTCATTCCGCGCCTCGTCTATCGTACGGGCGCCTACGCTCCGAACGGTATTCCGTTCGCCAATGGTGCCGCCGACTACATCACCATGCTCAACGAGCGTGATGGCGGCATCAATGGCGTCAAGCTTGTCATGGAAGAATGCGAGACGGGTTACGCGACCGACAAGGGCGTCGAATGCTACGAGCGCCTGAAGGGCAAGGGACCGACGGGAGCGGCGTACTTCTCACCGCTCTCGACGGGCATCACGTTTGCCCTCACCGAAAAGGTGCCGGGCGACAAGATCCCGCTGCTCACGACGGGCTATGGCCGCTCGGAGAGCCGCAATGGCGCGGTATTCCCCTGGAACTTCATCGCGGTCGGCAGCTATTGGACGGCGGCAGATATTGCCATCCAGCACGTTGCCAAGGAACTCGGCGGCATCGACAAGCTCAAGGGCAAGAAGATCAGCCTCGTCTATCACGACAGCCCGTACGGCAAGGAGCCAATCCCGGCGCTCGAGGCGCGCGCGAAGCTCAACGGCTTCACGTTCAAGGCGATCCCCGTCACGCATCCGGGCGTCGAGCAGAAGTCGCAGTGGCTCGCCATCCGCCAGGATCGTCCCGACTACGTGCTGCTCTGGGGGTGGGGCGTGATGAACTCGACCTCGATCAAGGAAGCCGCAGCCGTCGCCTATCCGCGTGACAAGATCATCGGCGTGTGGTGGTCGGGTGCCGAGCCGGACGTGATCCCGGCCGGCGATCAAGCCAAGGGCTACAAGGCGCTCCTGCTGCAGCACCCCGCCGGCAAGTTCGCCGTCCATGGTGATATCGAGAAGCACGTCTATGCCAAGGGCCAGGGCGTGGGCAAGGACACCAACGGTCAGGTTCTCTACAATCGCGGCCTGATCGACTCCCTCATTGGCACCGAGGCCATTCGTACGGCACAGGCCAAGTTCGGCAAGAAGCCGCTGACCGGCGAGCAGATCCGCTGGGGCTTCGAGAACCTCAACCTGACCGCTGCGCGCATCAAGGAACTCGGCTTCGACGGCATGCTCGCGCCGATGAAGTTCTCCTGCGAGGACCACCAGGGTGCGGACCAGGCGCGCGTCCATCAGTGGGACGGCAAGGAGTGGAAGATCATCTCGGACTTCTACACTGCCGACCGCAAGATCCTCGACCCGATGGTCGCCGAGTACTCGGCGAAGTACGCGGCGGAGAAGAAGATCACACCGCGCGACTGCGCCAAGGAAAGCTGATCGGCA
>JAEYYJ010000220.1 GCA_023430845.1 Pseudomonadota bacterium | reverse complement strand
CCTGATCGGACAGCACCCGACGCGGTCCTCCCCCGCGTCAGAGCACAGGCCGTGCCACGATTGGTTGTGCAGGCACAGCACGGGCCATAGAGCAGCCCATCTGGGCAATCTTGCGGCCTCGGACCTGCGCCGCCGATGAATGGCAAGTTGCAGGCTCCCCACAGATTTCTGTCCCGTCACGGGTTTCCCCGGGCGGGCGAATCTGGTCGGTCTGCGCGAGCGGAACATTGCTCAGGAACAGGGCTGCGCACAGGGGGCGGGGGCATGGCCAATTTCGCAACGCATATTGGTGTCGGCACGGTCGCCAGCGGGATGCTCGCGACGCTGACACTCGCAGCTGATGTCGTGGCACCCGAGAATCTCGTCGCCGTGACGCTCGCCGGCGTGCTCGGGAGCGTACTCCCCGACATCGATCTCAAGGACTCGCGCGCCGGCCGCGCCATGTTCGCCGGCCTCGCCGCGTTCTTCTCGTTCGCGGTGCTCTTCACGTTCGCGGAGAAGTTCTCAATCGCGGAGCTATGGATGCTCTCGATCGGTACGTTCCTGTTCTTCCGATATGTCGTGCACGCGATCTTCCATCGCATGTCCTATCACCGCGGCATCTATCATTCGGTGCTCGCGGGCCTGTTCTTCGCGTTCCTCACGGCCATCGTCTACTACTACATCCTCGGCCGGCACGAGGGAGTATCCTGGCTCGCCGGCGGTTTCATGTTCATCGGCTACATGGTGCATCTCGTTCTCGACGAGATCTACAGTGTCGATGTGCTCGGCACGCGTGTGAAGCGCTCGTTCGGCACGGCCGTAAAATTCTACGACGGGCGGCGCATTGACCATTCCATCGCGATGGCCGTCGCCACCGTCGCGGTGCTGTTCCTCACGCCGCCCACCAAAACATTCGTCGACGGCATGACCTCACAGAGCATGTGGACGGGCTTGCGCCAGCGCATGCTGCCGCAGGACAACAACTGGTTCGGTGTCACGGGAGATGTCGTGAGCTTCGCGGGGCGGCGTGCACCGGCATCGACACCGGAAACCACTGCACCGATCGCCACCGGCTCCATTCCGAAGGGCGATGCGGCACCGGCTGCAGACGCGCCAGCCAAGCAGTAGCGGCGTCACGCCAATGCCTACAGGGCGCGCAGCGCTTGCGCGGCCCGAGTACGGTCGTTCGGTTAGCCTCAGATCATCATGAAGCTGCAGCGCGCGCAGGGGCGGACTTGATCGCGGCGCCTGCGAGATAGTTGCTCACGAGATCCGTGACGAGCGATGCCGCTGCCTCACTCGTGACATTGGACAGCTTGTTCGCCGTCGAGAGCGACGTGATGCCGTGCACGCCGGCCCAGAGCACGCGCGCGGACCGCTGACGCTCAAGGACGGCGTCCGGCGGATAGAGCGGCGCGACCGCCGTCTCGACCCGGCCCATGAGCCGCTCGAGCTTCTCCTGGTACCAGGGCGGCGTATCGGTGCCAGCCGGCATGTAGTGCTCGAACAACAGGTTCCAGAGCTTCGGGCGCTCGTGCGTGAACGCGAGATACGTCTGCGCGAGCTGCTGCACCAGCGCCTTCTGATCGCCGCCCTTCGCGAGTTCGGCCACGAGCCGCTCGTCGAGCTGGTCGAGCACACGCCCTTCGACGTTGAGCACAACGTCGTCGAGGTTCTCGAACATGTTGTAGATCGTGCCGGGGGAATAGCCGATCCGGCGCGCGATCTCTCGGGCCGACAGGCCCGCAAGCCCATGCGCCTCGATAATCGCCGCCGCAGCGTCAAGAATGAGCTGTCTCAATTGTTCGGGAGTGTGAATGGAACGACGGCCCATGGAGACCTCTGACGGATTGTCAGCGCGCAGGAAGACAAAGTTTCTATTTCGGCGATCCCAGAACGAAGCGTGTCATCAACATTCAAGGCAGCGGCTAGAGAGCGGCTTCCTCAACCCTGATCAACCCGGGCGTCGGAACTTCTCTCTCTCTCCGCAGAAGAACACTATCCGCGTCATGAGGGCGTACGGCACGAATGCCGGGCGCCAAATTACAAGACCCCTCAGGACGTGGTTTAGTTCCCGACCGCGCGCAACTATCGTTACTCCAAAGGCCCCATCCGAGGCGACACCTCACGCTGAAATCCACTTAGAATGGCAATCAAATTCAGCTCATCCCGCCCCAAACTGGCACAAATTCCTATTTGAACACTTGTAACCGACTGTTCCAGCGCATCCGCGACGGTGCAGCCGTTAACCCTCTGCCCGGCGAATACTGCTGCCAGCAAATCGCCCGTCCCGTTAGGAACATTGTCCAATTTCCTGTCGACGCGCGTCCAGATACCGGCCCGCGACACGGCGACCGTCGCGAGAACGTCATGCATCGCTGGTATGGATGTGGCCACGGTCACCGATGAGCCGAGCGCACGCGCCGCGTTCTCCGCGCTCGCGACATCGGTGACCGGTTGGCTCGAAAGCCACGCGAGTTCGAAACGGTTCGGAAATATCACGTCGGCCAGCGGCACGAGCTTAGCGGCCAGCGCGCGCGCCGCCTCCTCGGCGATGTAGAGCCCCTTCGGATCATCACCAAGCACGGGATCGCAAAAGTAAGCCGCGTCAGCACGGTGCGCACGCACGCGCGCCACCGCCTCCGCGACGACATCGACGTGCGCGGCACTCGGCAGATAGCCGCTCAGCACGGCATCGACCCCGGCGAGCCAGCCGTGCGTGTCGAGCGTCGCTAACATCCCGCTCAACAGCGCCGCATCCACGCGCTGTCCCGCGACGGCGCCATGCCCCGGATGGTTCGAGAGAATGACCGTCGGCAGCGCGATGACCTCGTGGCCGAGGGCCTGAAGCGCCGGCACGACGACGCTCAAGCCCACATGCCCGCGTGCGACTTGCGATGAAATGGCGAGGATCGTGCCCATGCGTGGCTCTCTCAAGCGCGAGCGATCTCAAAAGACATTGGATTCGGCGAGCGGTATGTTCGCGGCAACACGCGCCCAGCCGAAGCGCGTAAGGTCGATCGTGCGAAAGGCGCCGTGCGTGATCAGCTCGGCCATGGCGCGCCCGATACCCGGCGAATGCTGGAGACCGTGCCCCGAAAAGCCGCACGCGAGCAGAAAGCCCGCAACGTCCGGGTGCGGTCCCAAGATCGCGTTGTGGTCGAGCGTGCTCAGATCGTAGTGGCAGCACCACGCGTTCACGACCTTCAAGGTCTCGAAGGCGGGCACGCGATGCGCGAGCGTCGGCCAGATCAGACGCTCGAAGTAGCCGTCCTCGATATCGAAGTCCTCGGCATCGGGATCTTCGTCTTCAGGCGGCGCGACGCCCGAGATGTGGTAGCGCCCTTCGGGGCGGAAATAGACGCCGCTCGGATCGATCATCAGGCCGGCTCCCGGCAGCGGCATCGGACAGTCGATCACGAACACGTAGCGCTTTCGCGGTCGTACCGGCAGGTCGATCCCGACCATGGCCGCGACCTTGCGCGAATGCCATCCCGCCGCGCAGACCACGACCCGCGTCGCGATCGTATCGCCCGAGGCGAGCCGCACGCCGGCCACGGCACCGCGCTCGACGTCGATGCCCACCACCTCGTCGGCGAGATAAGTCACGCCCTCTGCAATGGCGCGCTTACGCATGAGCGCCATATGCGCGTGCGGATCGACCCATCCTTCACCCGAATGCCCCCAGCCGGCCCCGGAAAGGTCATCCACGTTGAGCCAATCGAAGCGCGACTTGAGTGCGTCGGGTTTCAGCAGTTCCACATCCGCGCCGAGGCTCTGCTGGAGCGCGACGTTGGCGCTGAGGACAGGCGCACCCTGCGCGCTGGCCATGACCACATAGCCGCGCTCGACGAGGCTCACATGAGCCTCCGGGCCGTACATCTCCTGGATGCCGCTGAAGTACTGCCAGCCGAAGGCCGAAAGCTCGATGTTTTCGCGCGTCGAGAACTGCCGGCGAATCGATGCGACCGAGCGGCCCGTCGCGCACCATTGATAGCTCGGGTCCTTCTCAACGACGATGACGCGGCCCTTGAAGCCTTCCCGGCGGAGGAAGACGGCAGTCGCACTGCCGACGGCAGCCCCGCCGATGATGACGACGTCCGCGCTTCGCATCAGCGCGCGCTCCCCGGGCTCGGATCAGTCACGAAGCGCACGCCGTATCCACACGTGATTGTCATGGAACGCCGCGCCACCGTAGGGCGCAATGCGATCAGCCCCGGTCAGCGTGTTGAGGCCTACCTCACCTTCGAACTGATCGTTCGGCGGAATGGACTCGACGATCACGACACCGCGCTGCACACCGTCGTAGGCTTCGGCAGTCAACCGTATCTCGCCGCGCTCGTTGCCCATGGCAATGCGGTCGCCATCCTCGACACCGAGCGCCGTGAGATCATCTGGATGGATTTTGGCGCGCGGCGGACCTTCCTGCTTGCGGCTCGTCGGCATCTCGTTGAACGAGGAGTTGAGGTAGTTGCGCGCCGGGCTCGTCGCGAGACGGAAGGGGTGCTGCGCGTCGGCCTTCTCGATGACATCCCAGTGATCGGGTAGCCGCGGCACGAGATGCGCAATGCCCCAGTCCCAGCGGCGCGAGGCGGGCACTTCCGGCCAGTCGGGCCTGAACTTGAACTTGCCGTCCGGGTAAGCGAAGCCGCCGATATAATGTGAACTCTCGAAATCGGGCTGCGCATCGATCCAGCGCTTGGCCTCGAGATTTTCGAGCGTACCCCAGCCCGAATTCTGCAGGGTCCAGTCGACGATCTCGCGCGCCGTCATGTCAAAGCCGCGATGTTCGGCGCCGACACGCTTCGCGAGCGCGCAGATGACATCATGATTTGACCAGCATTCGCCCGGCGGCTCGATGAGCTTCGGCCCAAAGAGAATGTTCTGCTGCCCGCCCGCCTGATAGAGGTCGTCGTGCTCGAGGAACATCGTCGCCGGCAGCACGATATCCGCGACCTTTGCCGTCGCGGTCATGAACTGCTCGTGCACGCAGACGAACAGATCGTCGCGCGCAAAACCGCGCTTCACCGTGTTCTGATCGGGACAGACCTGCACGGGGTTCTGGTTCTGGATGAAAAGCGCGTGCACCTCGGGGCCGTCACCGAGATCGCTCCGGTCGCCCGTCAGCACGGCGCCGATGCGGCTCATGTCGAGCATCCGGATCGACGGATCGAGTACGTCACTGCCTTCGATGAGCGACTTGTTCCATTTGAAGATTGCGCCGCTGTTGTGAAAGGCGCCGCCACCTTCATGCAGCCACGATCCGGTGACCGTCGCGATGCATGAGGCCGCGTGCATGTTCACCGCGCCATTGCGCGAACGCGAGAAGCCGTAGCCGA
This sequence comes from Pseudomonadota bacterium, assembly GCA_023430845.1. GTDB lineage: Bacteria > Pseudomonadota > Alphaproteobacteria > Rhizobiales > Hyphomicrobiaceae. The sequence continues at coordinate 3,556 of JAEYYJ010000220.1, read as the reverse complement.
GGCGCAGATACGTCCGCGGTGTCTTGCCTATGAGCGCCGCGAAGCTTTCGATCTCCTCGACCGAAAGCCCAGTGATCGCGCTTGCCCATTCGGGCGTCTTGTCGGCGAGATGCGCTTCCAGTTCCTCCGGGCAATCGGCGTACTTCGCCATGTAATCACGGTTCGCGAAGCCGTCGCGGAAGAGCACGTGCATGATCGCACAGGCGAGCGCGCCGTCCGTGCCGGGCTTGAGGCAGATGCCGATATCGGCCTGCTGCATGGTCGCGTTGCGATAGATATCGATGACCGCGATCTTCGCGCCGCGCTCGCGCCGCGCGCGTACGGCGTGCGTCATCACGTTGACCTGCGTGTGCACGGGGTTCGTGCCCCAGATCACCACGAGGTCGGACTTCGCCATCTCGCGCGGATCGGGTCCGGCGAGACGTCCCGTACCCGCGACGAAGCCCGTCCAGGCGGACGTTGTGCAGATGGTCGAGAACTGGCGCGAGTATTTCTTGGCATGGCGCAGGCGCTCGATGCCGTCGCGCATGACGAGGCCCATGGTGCCCGCGAAGAAGAAAGGCCACACCGCCTCGCTGCCATGGCGGCGCTCGGCGTCGAGCAGTGCTTCGGCCGTGATATCGAGCGCCTCATCCCACGAGATCTGCGCGAACTGACCCGATCCCTTGGGCCCGACACGTTTCAGCGGATGGAGCAGCCGCTCTTCGTGATGAACGCGCTCGGCATAGCGCGCAACCTTCGCGCAGATCACACCAGCGGTGTAATCGTTCTCCTTGGTGCCGCGGACGCGGCCAATGCGGCCGTTACCCAGCAATTCCACATCGAGTGCGCAGGTCGAGGGACAATCGTGCGGACAGGCTGAATGGCCGATCTTGACGTCGACGCGCTGCTGCATAGCCCTCTCCCGCAAGGCGTGCGTGCCGACGCCAGACTGCGGCCACGGCTCATTGGTCGCATTCTAGCGGGAAACGGTCAGCCGCCAAGCGCCGGTCGATCAGATGCAGGACAGGGGCTCGCTCTCAGAAGCGGTAAGAGAGGCCCAGCGCGAAATGTGGCGACCAGATATCGGTCTTCACGTAGCCGCCGCCATCGAGATCCGCATTGATGTGCGTGTAGCTCATCTTGACCTCGGCGAAGCCCGACCAGTTCGGCCCGAACGGCATTTCGAGCCCGACCAGGGCCTGCGCCGCGAGACCCGTCACCTGATATTCGAACGTGCGCGGACCGGTGTCGCCAGCGAGTTCCACCTCGACGTGCGGGATCGCAATGCCGAGACCGAGGCCGGCATATGGCCGGACGTTGTGGAACTGCCAGGGGGCGAAGCGATAGAGCACATTGCCCGTGACGATGTTGTTGCCGTCCGTGAACTCGAGCTTGGTGAAGGTATTGCCGACCGCGCCGTTCAGCTTGGCGTAGGCCTTGGCATGCGTGAATTCGAGCGCCACGCCCCAGTTCGGATTGCTGTCCAGCCAATAGATGGCGCGCGCACCCCAGTAGGGCGGCATCTCGAAGGACTTACCGTCCCAGCCCACATCGTAGGTGCCGTTGGCTGACGGCAGGCCCGGCCGGCGAACCTGCACGTCACTGTCGAAGTTGCCGTTGACACCGCCATAGACCTGGATCTGGACCTCGGCTTGCGCCGGCGCAGCCGAGAAGGTCGCTGCAGCCGCAAGGCCAATCAGCATCACCGCTTTCCGGAAACCACCGGACCGCCGCCCACACGCCCTGCCGCTGTGCATTGCGCCCATGCCCCGTCCAAATCCTTGGCTGCCGAATCTGCAGCTCTTCCTGAGGATATCGGGTAGCAGATCATGTGGACGCCGCAAGCGGCAACGCACGCAGACTACAGATTTACAACGCTTTTTAGAATCACTGTTGCCTTGGTGCATGGCCAAGGCAGTGCCCTGATCAGGCAGCCCCAGCGAGCTCGGCGAGACGGTCCGTGCTGCGGACGACGACCTGGGTTGTACGCGGCAGGTCGATAACACCGGTGCGGCGCATCTTGCTGATGGTACGGCTCACTGTCTCGATGGTCAGCCCGAGGTAGTCGCCGATATCCGTCCGTGTCATCGGCAGGTTGACCACGATCGCCGCCCCCGCCCGAGCAGTGCTCCGTCCCGCCAGCATGAGGAGGAAATCCGCCACCTTGGCCTCCGCCGACTTGGACGCGAGGCACGTCAGGTGGTCGCGCATGGCATTCAGCTCGGCGGCCGCCATGCGGAGCAGCTTGCGGGCGAAGTCCGCGCGCTCGTCGATCAAGCGCTCCAACCCAGCGCGCGAGATTCTGCGGACGCGGGCATCGCCCACAGCCTGGGCATTGTAGCCGTAGGTCGAAGGGCTGCAGAGCCCGACGATGTCGCCCGGGAAGCGGAATGCAAGGATGTGGCGGCTGCCGTCCGGCATGATCCGGTAGAGGCAGACGACACCTTCCGTCACCTCGAAAACGTGGCTCGCCTCGTCGCCTTCCAGGAAAATGTCCTCCCGGTTCGCGAGCTGGACGAGGCCTGCCTGATCGGTGGCGCCCGAGGTCCGTTCACGCGTGCCCCGGAGGATGCCCGCCTCGATGCCAGCGTGTGATGAGCGGGCTGAAATCGCTTGGTTCACCGCAATCGCCGTCATCTCTCGATCTCCTGCTCTGGTCTTCGACCTTGCGGAGGATCAAACGATTGTGACGTCATGCCCGTACCGGCGCGACGTAATGAAATGTCACAATTTGTAATGTGCACGTGCTATCAGTTGGTGAGTTCAGGACCTGTACCCTTGCGGAGCCAGCGAACCTCTTTCGGGGCGCGTGCCCCGGCAGACTGGATACCAGCCTCTCGCGACATGCAACGGACCGGCAAGACCCGCATCCTCGTCGTCGATGACGACCCCAAAATCCGCACCCTGCTCCGGCGCCTGTTCGAAGGCGAAGGCTGGGACGTCGCGGAGGCGGCATCTCGCGAGGAGGTGCGCCATCAGCTCGCTGCGGGCCGCGTGGATCTCGTCACCCTGGATCTCGTGCTCGGCGGCGAGGACGGCCTGACGATCGCCCGCGAGTTGCGCCAGGAGTCGAACCTCCCCCTCATCATGGTCTCGGGCAAGGGCGACACCATCGACCGCGTGGTCGGGCTCGAGATCGGCGCCGACGATTACATCACCAAGCCTTTCCACGTCCGTGAGGTGCTGGCGCGCGTTCGCGCCGTGCTTAGGCGCAGCGAGGAAGCTGTCACTGTTCAGAACTTCGCGGGCGCGGCACGCGAAGCCTTCAGCTTCAGCGGCTTCGTCGTCGATCTGTCGAAGCGTGAGCTGCATGGCCCCGAGGGCGTGCACATTCCGCTGACGACGGCCGAGTTCGCCCTGCTCGAAGTGTTCGTGCGCAACGTGAACCGCGTGCTCTCGCGCGACCGCATCATGGACCTCACCAAGGGCCATGAGTGGAACCCGCTCGACCGCACGATCGACAATCACGTCGCGCGCCTGCGCAAGAAGATCGAGTGCGATCCCGAGAACCCGCTGCTCATCAAGACCGTGCGCGGCATCGGCTACAGCTTCACGGCGGATGTCGTGCCGGCGA
>JAEYYJ010000160.1 GCA_023430845.1 Pseudomonadota bacterium | reverse complement strand
GCGGCGGCACGGATGCGACCGTGCCTTCCATGATCTTGAGCAGCGCCTGCTGGACGCCCTCGCCCGACACGTCGCGCGTAATCGAGGGGTTGTCCGACTTGCGGCTGATCTTGTCGACCTCGTCGATATAGACGATGCCGCGCTGCGCCCGCTCGACGTTGTAGTCGGCAGCCTGCAGCAGCTTCAGAATGATGTTCTCGACATCCTCGCCGACGTAGCCCGCTTCCGTGAGCGTCGTCGCATCTGCCATCGTAAAGGGCACGTCGAGAATGCGAGCGAGAGTCTGCGCGAGCAGGGTCTTGCCCGAACCGGTCGGGCCGATCAGCAGGATATTCGACTTGGCGAGCTCGACGTCGTTGCCCTTGGCCGCGTGATTGAGCCGCTTGTAGTGATTGTGCACGGCGACCGAGAGCACGCGTTTGGCGTGCGACTGGCCGATGACGTAGCTGTCGAGCACCGCGCAGATCTCCTGCGGGCTCGGCACGCCGTCGCGTGACTTCACGAGGGTGTTCTTGTTCTCCTCGCGGATGATGTCCATGCAGAGTTCGACGCACTCATCGCAGATGAATACGGTCGGCCCCGCAATCAGCTTACGGACCTCATGCTGGCTCTTGCCGCAGAAGGAGCAGTAGAGGGTGTTCTTTTCGCTTGGCATTGGCTCTCCTGCACCCGTTCCTGGTCTTGCGCGCGGCTCATTTTCGCGCGGGGCATTTCGTTAGCCTCGAGGCGCTGAGTGCAGCCTTCAAGGTACCCTAGCGACGCGTCCACCAGCTTGTCGAGCTGATCATGGGCGGCCGGTCAGATCAACTATCCATTCCGTAAGACCCGCAGCTAAGGTTGAGGGCCCTGCGAGAATTGCAACACCGATGTGACAATCCAGCCGCACTAGTGTCGCATGAATGTTGCGCCAATCCCCTGCAAGCCACGCGCCAACGGCAATCGAGCTCGCGGAATGCGTCACTTTTGAGAACTGCGGCGGTTGTAGCACCGCCGCCCAACGACGCATGAGCGCGAACGATTCGGAACCTCAGGCGCCCTTTTCGGCATCCGGCTTCGGCTCGATATCGTCGCGGCGCGAGAGCACCCGGTCGATCAGGCCGAATTCCTGGGACTGCTCGGCGGTCATGAAGTAATCGCGGTCGAGCGTCTTTTCAACCTGATCGTATGTCTGCCCGGTGTGCTTGACATACACTTCGTTTAAACGCCGCTTCATCTTGACGATATCTTCGGCGTGGCGCTCGATATCGCTCGCCTGACCGGAAAAACCACCCGAAGGCTGGTGCACCATGATGCGGGCATTCGGAAGCGCATAGCGCATGCCCTTCTCGCCTGCGCAAAGCAGCAGGGAGCCCATCGAGGCCGCCTGCCCGATGCACAATGTCGCAATCGGCGGCTTGATGAACTGCATGGTGTCGTAAATAGCCATGCCCGAGGTCACCACGCCACCCGGCGAGTTGATGTACATGGCGATTTCCTTCTTGGGGTTCTGGGCCTCCAGGAAGAGCAGCTGCATGCAAACCGATGACGCCATGTGGTCCTCGATGGGACCGATCACAAAGATGATCCGCTCCTGCAGCATCCGCGACGGCAGGTCGTAGGGCCGCTCGCCGCGCGCCGTCTGCTCGATCACCGTCGGCCAGTAGGTGGCGACAGGAGAGTTGTGGAGCCGATCGGCGCCAAAGGGAGGAATAATCATGGGAGCGTCCTGCGGGCTTGAGGAAGGCGGCTAAGCGAGCGCACGGCTTGCACCGGGCTCGCTGGTCGAGAATCAGATCACCGACACTGCTTATATAGGACGCGGCCGCGGGACTTCATCTCCCCGCTGGCCTGTCCCCATCAACCACCCGCGCCGGGAAGAGCGGTATCGCCGTCGTCCGGCATCTTGAGCAGCTCTTCGCGCGAGACCTTCTTGTCGGTCGGCTTGGCCTCGCCGAGAATGTGGTCGACGACCTTGTCCTCGTAGATCGGCGCGCGAAGCTGCTGCACGGCACCCGGCGTCTTCTCGAAGTACTCGTAGACCATGCGCTCCTGGCCGGGAAAGCGGCGCGCCTCGCGGAACAGCGCGTTGCGCAACTCCTCCTGCGTGACCTCGACCTTGGCCTTGTCGCCGATCTCGGCGAGCACGAGCCCGAGACGCACGCGGCGCTCGGCGAGCCCGCGATACTCGGCCCGTGCGCTCTCCTCCGTCTTGCCCTCGTCCTCGAAGGTCTTGCCGGACTGCTGCAGCGTGCCGTTCACCTGCCCCCAGATCTGGTCGAACTCCTGGTTCACCAATGCCTCTGGCAGCTCGAAGCTGTGCGCCTTGTCCAGAGCGTCGAGCAGCGAGCGCTTGATCTTGGTGCGCGAGAACTCGGCGAACTCGCCTTCAATGCGCTCGCGCATGACCTTGCGCAGCCCATCGAGCGAGTCGAGGCCGAAACCCTTCGCGAAATCCTCGTTGATCTCGGGCTTCACAGGCTTCGCGACCGACTTCACCTTGGTGGCGAACGAGGCTGCCTTACCCGCAAGATGCTCTGCCTGATAGGCCTCGGGGAACGTCACGGAGACTGTGCGCTCATCGCCGGCCTTGGCGCCCTTGAGCTGCTCCTCGAAGCCCGGAATGAAGCTGCCGCTGCCGATAACGAGGTCAGTGTCCTCGCCGGCGCCGCCATCGAAAGGCGTGCCGTCGATCGAGCCGACAAAATCGATCTTGAGCTGGTCACCTTCGGCAGCAACGCGGCCTTCTTCGACTTCGAAGGTCACATTACGGTCGGCGAGATCGGCGACGGCCTTCTCGATCGTCTCGTCGTCGACATCGACAACTTCGCGCTCGAGCTTCAGCGTCGAAAAATCGACGAGATCGATCTTCGGCAACACTTCGAAGGACATCGTGTAGGCGAGGTCGGCCTTGCCATCCATCACCTTCTCGATCTCGTCCTTGTCCTCGCTGAAAGCGATCTCCGGCTGCATGGCCGGCCGCTCCTGGCGATCGGTCAGCGCCTGCTTCGACGACTTGTCGACGAGATCCTGCAGCACCTCGGCCATGAGCGAACGGCCGTAGACCTTCTTGATGTGACCAAGCGGAACCTTGCCGCGACGGAAGCCCTTGAGCTGAATGTTACCCTTGACCTCGTCGAGGCGCGTCTCGAAGCGCTCGCTGAGCTCATTGGCGCCGACGACCACTTTGAGGGTCCGCTTCAGTCCGTCCGTACTCGTTTCCGTGACCTGCATGTCGTCCGTCATCCACTCGTAAGGCGGCAAACGCCACCGCTTTTTCGTTTTTCCCGCCGGCTGCTGGGAAGCGCTTTCGCACCACGATTGTGGTGCCCTGCCGGCGGCGGCACTGCGCCACCCGATCTCAGTCTGCTGCATCCTCATGGGACGCAACGTGAATTCCTCATCGCGGCCCAGTGAGGCCGGCTGGTGCGGACGGAGGGACTCGAACCCCCACGACTTGCGTCGCTGGAACCTAAATCCAGTGCGTCTACCAATTCCGCCACGCCCGCCACCCGCGCTTACCGCTGTGCCGGGCGCGATGGCGCCGACATATATCCGGCCCTGTTGCCCGGGATCAACGCTTAGTTTTGGCAGCGTCGGCCGAGCCGGTCGCTGGCGCTATGCCTTCTCCTTCTGGGGCAGCGCAAAAGTGAGCGGCAGCGCGGTCGTATACTTGATCTGCTCCATGGCGAAAGCCGAAGAGACTTTGGTGATGTCGATCCGTGAAATGAGCTTCTTGTAGAACGCGTCATAGGCCGCAATATCCGGCACCACGACCCGCATGAGATAGTCGACCTCGCCGGACATACGATAGAATTCAACGACTTCTGGGAGATCGACGACCGCGGCGTGAAAGCGTTCGAGCCACTCGAGATTGTGCTGGTCAGTCTTGATCGAGACGAACACCGTGACCCCGGTATTGACCTTGACTGGGTCGAGGACCGCCACCCTGCCGCGGATGACTCCGGCCTCGTCCAGCTTCTGGATACGCCTCCAGCAGGGTGTCGTGGAAAGACCGACGATCTTGCCGATCTCCGCGATCGGCATGGTTGCATCAGCCTGCAGCAGGCCCAGGATCTTCAGATCCATTGCGTCAAATTCCACGATCATCTCTCCGGGAGGAAATTTTTGCTCGATGCGGGCCAACAGGCAGAAATACAGCACCTCGCCATGCCATTTCGGCGATGTTATAGTATTTTATTCTACAAACTGCAACTCCTCCCCTTGCTTACTCCAGCCAATACCGCCAAATTCAAGGTCTGCGGAGAATGCATTTGCCGCGCACGGGGACTCGCATGGACAAGCCCATTTACATTACGCCTCAGTTCGCCGTGACCTCGGCCCTCACGCCCGAGGACTTCGCGGCCGCGGCTGCCCTGGGCTTCCGCTCCGTGCTCTCCAATCGCCCGGATGGCGAGGCCGAAGGCCAGCTAACCAGCCGCGCCGAGGCGGTTCTGGCGTGGCAGTCAGGACTGCAGTTCCGTCACGTTCCCGCCGGCAAGCTCGATCTCTTCACGGATGAAGTTGTGGAGGGCATGGCCGATGCCGTCGCTACGCTAAAGGGCCCCATCCTCGCCCACTGCGCGAGCGGCATCCGCTCGGCGATCGCGTGGGCGGCCGCCAGCGCCCGCGGTGGGAATGTCGATTGCGTGCTGAAGGCGCTCGAGCAGGCCGGCTTCGATCTGGATTTTCTTCGCGACGATCTCGAAGGGCAGGCCGACCGCGCCCGCTGGATCGGTCCGCGAACGCCTGCCCTCGATTGCAGCGAAGCCCACAAGCTGGACACGGCGGCGGCGTAGATTCTCTTGGGGCGGCCTGCCGGCCGGCGCGCAGTCGCGCGCTCATGAAGTGCCCTTAGGGTGATGCGCCGCGCAAGCGCGAGGGCCGCGCCCGAGCCCGAGCCATGGCCCTCGCCAGCGCAGCGACGTTCATTCCGCCGCCTTCACGCCTGTACCGATCTGGCAGGCGACGCCCGTACCGCCGAGACCGCAATAACCGTGCGGAACCTTGTGCAGGTACTGCTGGTGATAGTCCTCGGCGAAGTAGAAACCCGGCGCATCGAGGATCTCGGTGGTGATCGCACCGAAACCCTTCGCCTTGAGCGCCTTGCCGAACATCTCCTTCGATGCCTCGGCAGCAGCGCGTTGTGCCTCGTCGAAGACATAGATGCCGGAGCGATACTGCGTGCCGACATCATTGCCCTGGCGATTGCCCTGCGTGGGGTCGTGGCTCTCCCAGAAGGTCTTGAGCAGCGTCTCGTAGC
>JAEYYJ010000164.1 GCA_023430845.1 Pseudomonadota bacterium | reverse complement strand
TCGTAGCATGACCGAGGAGCACGCTCGTCCGGCGGATACGGCGGAGCCGACGCCGAGGAGCTACATTCGTGCCCAGCTTGAAGCCGCGCTGTTGACGCCGATCCGCGCGCTGCGGCTCCACTATCTGCCGCTGCTGATGATCTACTTCGCCTATGGCGCACTCGGCATCGTGGCGGTTGCGCAGGATTTCTGGATCAAGTCGGCGCTGACGCTCACGCCTACCGACCTCGCGTCACTAGCCGTCTGGCTTGGCTTGCCTTGGGCCGTGAAGATGGTCTTCGGCGAGCTTGTGGATGCCGTACCGATCTTCGGCTCGCAGCGCCGCATCTATGTCTTCATCGGCGCCGGCTTGATTGCGACGGGACTTCTGCTGCTCGCGGGAGCCGCTGCCGGCACGTTTCCCTCCGTCCATCCAAATACGATCTACATCGCCTCGCAGCTCATCATCGTAACAGGCGTCGTGCTGCAGGATGTGGTGGCGGACGCCATGAGTACCGAGGTGGTCAGCCGCGTCGAGGACGACGGCAGCCCACGGCCCGAGCAGGACGTGACGCGCGATCTCGGCATGGTGCAGGTTCTCGGCCGCCTCGCATTGTCGTTCGGCATTTTCGCCGTGGCGGGGCTCTCGGGGTTCCTGGCGCAGCATCTCGGCTACGCGACGGTCTTCCTCCTCGGCCTCGTCGTTCCGGCGATCTCGATCACCGGCGCGCTGCTCGTCAGGCTGGAGACGAGCGAGACGCGCGCTATCGACTGGCGCATTCTCGGCGGCGGTCTCGCGTTTGGCGTAACCGTGACGGCCATCGCCATGACAGGTATGCCCGCAGCGCAGGAGATCGTCTTCCTGGTCTCCATCGTGATCATCGTGGCGATGTTGAAGCGCGTGATCGCCCAGGTGCCGCCTGAAGCACAGCGCCACATCGTCATCGCGGCGATCATCATCTTCGTCTTCCGCGCGACGCCGGGTGTGGGCCAGGGCTACACGTGGTTCTCGATCGACGTGCTCGGCTTCGATCAGGCTTTCTTCGGCGTGCTTCAGCAGATCGGGGCTGCGATTGGCCTCGCTGCGGCATGGCTTTTGGCCGATGCCGTCACGCGCCAGCCCGTGACGCGCGTCTTGCTGTGGCTGACACTCATCGGCGGCCTGCTCGCCATTCCGAACCTGATCCTGGTAACCGGCGCCTATGAATGGACGGAGCGGGCCCTCGGCATGGGCGCCCGCTCGATCGCCCTCATCGACGCGGCAGCGCAGTCACCACTCGCTCAGGTGAGCATGATCCCACTCCTGACGCTGATCGCCGTCAATGCGCCGCCGGGACACCGTGCCACGTGGTTCGCGCTCATGGCCTCGCTGATGAATCTCGCCCTGGTCGCGGGCTCGTTGCAGACCAAATACCTGAACATGCTTTTCCCGGTCGACCGAGGCCAATACGACCATCTTACGATGCTGGTGGTGGTCGCCTTCGCGCTCGCGCTCGTCGTGCCGCTGGCGGCGATCCTGCTCCTCGGGCCGCGCCTTAAGGCCCGGTAACGGGCTGGCTCTGTGGCCTCCATGTTACGCCAAAAGAGTGTCTTGATTCGCGGCGAAGTGAGGCCTTGATCAAGCCTGATTCGAAGTGCGAATGGAGCATCGGAAGCGCCATCCTCAGCCAAGCGCGCTTCGTGGGAACGCTCATGAACGACAGTGTGATGCCCGACCGGCCACAAGCCGTCATTTCGGGCTGGTCTCTTTTTCTGCGTCTTGTGATTTGCGTCGTCACTGTCGCCGCGCTGAGCATCGGCGGCGCGCTGCTGATGCATGCAGCAATCGACCCCGCGGCTGACGCGGCCGAAGGGGCGGCTTCGATGGCCGCGACACCGGCCGAGACCCGCTAGCATTCCCTTTCCGACAATCTGCCCCGCAAGAGGTCGTTGACGCTGGCGTTCGAGCCCGCTTTACGCCTTCAGCGCGCGTGGTATGTCTCACCTTGAGCATTGGCCGGTTCATGTGCCTCGGCGGCGTTCGCGCTGCACGAAGCTGCTGGCCTGAGATCCTGCCCTCCATCGGAGCGCATTTGATGAAGCTCGTCATGTTGGCGCGCAACCCGGGCCTCTACTCGCACCGACGGATCGTCGAGGCGGCGCGCGCACGTGGGCACACGATCGACGTGATCAATACGCTCCACGTGCACATGAACATCACGTCGAACAATGCGCTGCTGCGCTACGGCGGCAAGACACTGCCGATCTACGATGCTGTGATTCCGCGCATCGGGGCGTCCATCACCCACTATGGCCTTGCCGTTGTACGCCAGTTCGAGATGCAGGGCGTGTTCTCCCTCAATGAGAGCGTGGCAATCGGGCGCGCGCGGGACAAGCTGCGCGCGGTCCAGCTCCTGGCTCGCGCCGGGGTCGGTCTTCCGGCCACCGCTTTCGCGCACGGTCCCCGCAAGGCGCTCGACGTCCTCGCGGAGGTCGGTGGCGTGCCGGTTGTCATCAAGCTGCTCGAGGGCACGCAGGGCATGGGCGTGATCCTCGCGGAGACCGAGGCTTCGGCAAAATCGACCATCGAGGCGTTCAGCGCCGCCAATGTCGATATCCTCGTTCAGGAATTCATCAGCGAAGCGATGGGCACGGACGTCAGGGCGCTGGTGGTCGGCAGGAATGTCGTTGCGGCCATGCGGCGCGTCGGCCGCAAGGGCGAGTTTCGATCGAACCTTCATCGCGGTGGGAAGGCCGAGGCCGTCGAGTTGTCGCCCGACGAAATCCAGACGGCGCTGAAATCAACCGAGGCGCTTGGGCTCAATGTGGCGGCCGTCGACATGCTGCGCTCGAAGCGCGGGCCGCTGGTGCTGGAGGTGAACTCCTCGCC
>JAEYYJ010000110.1 GCA_023430845.1 Pseudomonadota bacterium | reverse complement strand
TCATGGGTGTGATGATCATCCCCTTCGTCTCGTCGCTGTCGGACGACATCATCAATGCCGTACCGCAATCCCTGCGTGATGGTTCTTATGCGCTCGGCGCGACCCGCTCGGAAACGATCAAGCAGGTTGTGATGCCCGCTGCTTTGCCGGGCATCGTCGGCGCGATCCTGCTCGCTGCATCCCGCGCCATCGGCGAAACAATGATCGTGGTTCTCGCGGCGGGCATCGCCGCGAACATCACCTTCAACCCGTTTGAGTCGGTCACGACAATGACCGTCAAGATCGTGAGCCAGCTGACGGGCGATCTGGAATTCACGAGCCCACAGACACTGGTCGCTTTCGCATTGGGGCTGACCTTGTTCGTCATCACGCTGGGGCTCAATGTTTATGCCCTCTATGTCGTGCGCAAGTATCGGGAGCAGTACGAATGAGCGACACCATGGCGAGTACTGCTTCCGCCCCCACCGCGATCAGCCGCGCCTCGTTCGCTCGCAGCGATGACGCGCGCGTACGTCGGCGCTATGCCGCCGAGGCTCGATTCCGGGCCTATGGCCTGACGGCCATCATGGTAGCACTGGGCTTCCTGGCGTTCCTGTTCTACTCGATCATCAGTCAAGGCTGGACTGCCTTCCTGCAGACCGAGTATCGCGTCGCCGTGGAGTTCGACGCGGCCGTGATTGATCCGGACGGCAAACGCGATCAGGGCGCGCTCTTCGGGGCCGACTATTCTGCGCTCGCACGGCGCGCAGTCCAGAAGGCACTCGGCGTCGAGACGCTAGATCGGCTGGCACGCCGCGACCTCAATCAATTGCTCTCGCGCGGCATCGACGTACAGCTACGCGACATGGTGCTGCGCGATCCGTCCATCATCGGCAAGACCGTGACCGTACCGCTGCTGGCACACGGCAACGTCGATGCGCTTTTGAAAGGCGCGATCGACCGCTCGATCCCGCAGGATCGGCGTCAGCTCAACGACCGCCAGCTTGCGTGGGTCGACCAGTTGGTTGCGCAGGGGCAGGCCACAAAGGGTTTCAACTGGGGCTTGTTCACCTTCGGCGCATCAAGCCAGCCTGAGACGTCGGGCTTGCTCGTTGCCCTCGTCGGATCGTTCTACATGATGCTCATCGTGGCGGTCCTCTCCGTGCCGCTCGGAGTTGCGGCAGCCATCTACCTCGAGGAGTTCGCCCCGAAGAACCGGGTCACCGACATCATCGAGGTCAACATCAACAATCTAGCGGCCGTGCCGTCGATCGTGTTCGGACTGCTCGGCCTGTCGGTGTTCATCAATCTGTTCGGCCTGCCTCGCTCGGCTTCGCTGGTCGGCGGTCTCGTGCTGACGTTGATGACATTGCCGACGGTGATCATCGCAACGCGAGCCGCGATCAAGGCCGTACCCCCATCGATCAAGGAAGCAGCCCTCGGCGTGGGCGCGTCGCACCAGCAGGCAATATTGCATCACGTGCTACCGCTCGCGATGCCGGGCATTCTGACGGGCACGATCATTGGACTGGTCCAGGCACTAGGCGAGACCGCGCCCCTGCTCATGATCGGCTTGGTGGCGTTCGTGGCTGATGTACCCTCGAACCCCATGGATCCGGCGACGGCCCTGCCTGTCCAGATCTACATGTGGGCCAGCTCGGCCGAGCGCGGCTTCGTCGAGCGAACGGCTGGTGCCACGATGGTGCTTCTGATGTTTCTCGTCTGCATGAACGCCGTAGCGGTATACATGCGACGAAAGTTCGAGCGCCGCTGGTGAGCGGCATCCGCAGATGAGTTCGGGCAGACACGTGCCCGCTCACGAGAGATGTGTTATCTAGATCGAGCTCGAGGCGAATGAACATGGATATGTCGGTCAACACGGATATGTCGCTCCAAGCGGACATGCTTGGCAAGGTCGCCGGGAAAGGCAGCGATGGTAATAAGGTCGTTGCCCGCGATGTGGACGTGTTCTACGGCGACAAGCACGCCATCAAGAAGGTCTCCGTCGACATCCCCGACAAGTCGGTCATGGCCTTCATCGGCCCTTCAGGCTGCGGCAAGTCGACCTTCCTGCGCTCCATCAACCGGATGAACGACACCATCCCGATCTGCCGCGTAACCGGCAAGATCGAGATCGAGGGCCAGGATATCTACGATCCGTCGCTCGACGTCGTGCAGCTCCGCGCCCGTGTCGGCATGGTTTTCCAGAAGCCCAATCCGTTCCCGAAGTCGATCTTCGAGAACGTGGCCTACGGCCCGCGCATACACGGCACTGCCAAGAACAAGACGGACCTCGAGGAGATCGTTACGAAGAGCCTCGAGAAGGCAGGTCTGTTCAAAGAAGTCAAAGATCGCCTGAACGACTCAGGGACGGGCCTCTCGGGCGGCCAGCAGCAGCGCCTGTGCATCGCACGCGCGATCGCGGTCAGCCCGGACGTCATCCTCATGGACGAGCCGTGCTCCGCACTCGATCCGATCGCGACGGCCAGGATCGAGGAGCTGATCGATGAGCTGCGCTCGAATTTCTGCATCATCATCGTGACGCACTCGATGCAGCAGGCGGCACGCGTTTCCCAGCGCACAGCCTTCTTCCATCTCGGCGTTCTCGTCGAGGAAGGCGAGACGGAAGCGATTTTCACGAACCCGCGCGAAGAGCGCACGCGCGACTACATCACGGGCCGCTTCGGCTGAATACCAAAAACAATGGCGGGAGCTGCTGCCAGCAGCTCCCGCCTGAATATCGTTCGAAGTTCCGCGACGACTAAAGCCGGTAGCGGATCTGATCGGACCAGAAGCGCTCGAGCCGCATCAGCGCGCGATTGAGCCCCTGCACATCGTCGTGGTTGACTTCGCCGACGACCTCAAGCGAGCCGAGCTGGCGGTGATAGAGCTTGTCCACCACATCGCACGCTGCCATGCCCTTGGGCGTCAGGCTCACCTTCACCGAGCGGCGGTCCACTTCGGAGCGCTTGTAGTGGAGATAGCCCATGTCGACGAGCTTCTTCAGGTTGTATGAGACGTTCGAGCCGAGATAATAGCCGCGCGTCTTGAGCTCGCCTGCCGTCAGCTCACTCTCGCCGATGTTGTAGAGCAGCAGCGCTTGCACGCTGTTGAGCTCGGCACCGCCTTCGCGGTCGAACTCGTCCTTGATCACGTCCAGCAGCAGACGGTGGAGGCGCTCGATCAGGCGCAGCGCCTGCAAGTACTCACCCCGGAATTCTTCGCCCGCCGCAGCATCCCGCGGACGGACTTTCTCCAGTACTGCACTCATTTTACACAGCCTCCGGCTCAGTGGGTGCGTCCCAACCGATAGGGATCCGAATTAACCGGCAAGCTACATGAGCAAATTAAATCTTGCGCTAATAGACATACTAAATAAACGATTGATTGTTTCTCTTTTTGGCACAGCGCGAATACACGCGGAGAACTGAAAATCTTGCGGC
>JAEYYJ010000108.1 GCA_023430845.1 Pseudomonadota bacterium | reverse complement strand
CGCGCTGGCCTTTGCCGATCGGCGCAACGATGTCGATGACGCGTGCCGAGTAATCCTTGATGGTCGGATCTTCGATTTCCATCTTCAGCCATGACGTCGGGTAGAGCGGCGTCAGGTTGTCGAAGTGGACCTTGTGCTTGGTCGCCTCGGGATCCTCGAAATTGATCCGGGTGACCTTGAGCAGGGCGAAATAGCGCTCGCCTTCCTTGGTGTTGGGTCCGCGGATCTGACCCTCGACCGTATCGCCGGTGCGGAGCGCGAAACGGCGGATCTGTGAGGGCGAAACATAAATGTCGTCTGGGCCGGCGAGATAGTTGGCATCCGGCGAGCGCAGAAAGCCGAAGCCGTCCTGAAGAACCTCAACGACGCCGGTGCCGACAATCTCGATATCCTGCGAGGCGAGCTGCTTCAGCGTCGCAAACATGAGCTCCTGCTTGCGCATGGTGCTGGCATTCTCGACGCCAGCCTCCTCAGCAAAGCTTAGGAGCTCCGTCGCGGACTTCGCCTTGAGGTCCTGGAGCTTTACTTCTTTCTTTATGACGTCTTGCATTGGAAACTCGTTGGGAGGGAGGGGTGCGAGGGACCGCCGAGGGACGGGGGTGCCGGTTCGCGATGTGCGGAAGGGAACCCTTGGTCGGCGGTGCCGAGGTCAGGCGTCCGATGCGATCTGGAATTTTAGGGCTCGTCGCCTGGTGGCTCAGCGATAGCACGCCGACGCAGCGACTCGATCTGATAGACGCGAGTGTAGCTCAGAGGTTCCCTCCGAGTCAAAGGGGCAACCTGTCGCGATCCTCAAATTTTCGTTTCTGCCCACTGCTTTGGCACAAATCGAACGAATTGCCGGCAGGGCCTAGAACGGTTTCACGATCACGAGGATCACAATCCCGATCATCAGCACGGCGGGTACCTCATTGAGGAGGCGCCATCGGCGAACCGGGACCGTATTCGCATCCTCCGCGAACCGCCGGACCGCCGCCGACAGATGGCCATGGAAGCCTGACAGCAAAATGACGAGGGCGAGCTTGGCGTGAAACCAGCCCGCCATGAGATACCCCCCGCGCCAGGCGAGCCATAGCCCCAGAGCCCAGGAAAATCCCATGGCAGGGTTGATGATGACCCTGAGAAGGCGCCGCTCCATGATCTTGAGCGTCTCGGAGAGTTCCGAGCCGGGCTTGGCCTCGCAGTGGTACACGAACAGGCGCGGAAGGTAGAGCATGCCCGCCATCCACGAGATGATGGCGATGACGTGCGCCGCCTTGATCCACATGTAGGACCCATCGCCCACAATGGCGATCGCCAGGACCAGGATGAGGCCCGTGGCGACGAGGGCCAGGGCGGCCCTGACAGCGGGATTTTCCCAGCTCACCGCTGGGCTCCGCCGCGCACATAGCGTACGAGGTCGGCCACATGCTCTGGAGGCGTTTCGGGTACGATGCCGTGGCCGAGATTGAAGATGAAGGGCTTTCCGGCCATGAGCTCGAGGATCTCCGCGACGCGGGATTTGAGCGCCTCGCCGCCGGCGACCAGTAGCAGCGGATCGAGATTGCCCTGCACGACCACCTTCTCGCCCTCGAAAGCCTCAGCCATCATGTAGGGTGGCGTGGACGTATCACAACCAATGCCATCGACGCCCGTCTCGCCGACATACCAGAGGGCGGAACCTTGCGCGCCGCGTGGAAAGCCGATGACGGGCACATTGGGATGTCGCTCATGCATGACTTCGACGATACGCCGCGTCGGATCGATAACCCATTGCTCGAACTGGTCATCAGGCAGGCTGCCAGCCCAGGTATCGAAGATCTGCAGCGCATCCGCGCCGGCGCGAACCTGTCCCGAAAGATACTCGATCGAGGTCTCGACGAGCAGGTCCATGAGCTTCTGAAAACCCGCAGGATCGCGATAGGCGAAGAGGCGCGCAGCGGCCTGATCCTTTGATCCCCGCCCTTCGATCATGTAGGTCGCGACCGTCCATGGTGCCCCGCAAAAGCCGATCAGTGCCGTCTCGTCCGGCAGGTCCTGGCGCAGGCGCTGGACCGTCTCGAAAACGCGCTCGAACTTGGGTCGAGTCGCCGTCGGTGACAAGCGGGTGAGATCCTTCGCTGTGCGGATCGGGTCGAGCAACGGACCTTCGCCTTCGGCGAAGCGCACGGGTTGGCCCATGGCATCGGGCACGAGCAGGATGTCTGCGAAAAGGATCGCTGCATCGAAGCCATAGCGACGGATCGGTTGCAGCGTGACTTCGGCAGCCAGTGCCGGCGAATAGCAAAGATCCAGAAAACCACCCGCTTTGGCTCGCGTCTCACGGTACTCGGGCAGATAGCGGCCTGCTTGCCGCATGAGCCAGATGGGTGGTGGATCGAGCGCTTCGCCAGCGAACGGTTGCAGGAAGCGCCGACGGGTCTGGAATGCGGAGTTGTCCACGGATCGGGTCTCTGCCTCTTAATCTTTCAATTGAGAGTCTTCAGGTTACTTCTTCTCTTATTACCGCTGTGGGTTGCGGGAATTGGTCCGCTGCCACAAGGGTCTCAACAGCTTCTTCCGTGCGTCGGCAAATCTGCGGGCAGATCTGGTACGTCGCCGCGATGGACCCTACTAGCGCAGAAACGACGTTTTGTGCCATGGGCTTGCAAAGCGAGTTGCAAGGGCCCGGACGTGGAACGGCCTGGGGATGGCACCTGGAAAAGGATCGGACGCAACCACCTCCGCTGGAAGCCGGCGCACAGCACGGGTCGGGAGGTGCCCCCATCGGCTCGCCTGTTGATCGCTCTGTTGGCCAATCGGTGGACAGTGTAGAGTGCCGCGGCTGACCGCAGCACCGCGCTGGATAAGTCGGAACTCTATCAACAAATGCCCCACACCCAGCCGAGCTACTTCCACTTGCACCTTGTATCGGATGCAACCGGCGAAACGCTGACGACGATCGCGAAGGCCGCGGCCGTGCAGTACGCCCAAGTGCGGCCGATCGAGCATGTACATCCGCTGGTGCGTACGCAGCGCCAGCTCGAGCGCGTCCTGCAGGAAATCGAGTCTGCGCCGGGCATCGTGCTCTACACGGTGGTGAACGAGACGCTGCAGACGGCGCTCGAGCAGCGATGCCGTGAGCTCGCGGTGCCCTGCCTGCATGTGCTCGAGCCGATCATGAAGATCTTCGAGAGTTATCTCGGGGCGCCGAAGACGCCGATTGTCGCCGGCCAGCACGTTCTCGATGCCGACTACTTCCGGCGCATCGATGCGCTCAATTTCACCATGGCGCACGACGACGGCCGTCTGCCGGATGATCTCAACCAGGCCGATATTGTTATTCTCGGCGTATCGCGGACATCCAAAACGCCGACCAGCATCTATCTCGCGCAGCGCGGCTACAAGACCACGAACCTGCCGCTCGTGCCGCGCATCGACGTTGCGCCTGCGCTGCTCGAACCGCACAAGGCTTTCGTTGTCGGGTTGGTTGCAAGCCCTGACCGCATTGCCGAAATCCGCCGCCACCGCGCGATGATGATGTCGGATCGCGATCTCGACGATTATGTGGACCGCACGCGCATTGCCGAGGAGGTTGCCTATTCACGGCGCCTGTGTGCCCGGCATGGCTGGCCCGTGATCGACGTGACACGCCGCTCGATCGAGGAAACGGCCGCGACGATCCTCAAGCTCATGCATGAGCGCGAGGAAGCCGGCGACGAGGAAACGGTCGATGGCTGAGCGCTTGCGCGTCGTACTGGCCTCGCAGAGCCGTTCGCGTCGGATGATGCTCGAACAGGCGGGGCTCGCCTTTGATGTCATGCCCTCGACAGTCGATGAGGTCGTCCTGCGGGCCAGCTTCGAGCCGGAGCGCGCGCTCGACGAGGAGTATCCGATCGAAGTCGCGGAAATGCTGGCCGCCGCCAAGGCCGTCGACGTGAGCGTGCGATTGCCCGATGCGCTGGTAATCGGCTGCGATCAGGTGCTCGCTCTCGCGACGGAACGACGCATGGAGTTCGGGGGCAAGCCCTGGAGCGCGGCGAGCTACGAAATCTTCGAGAAACCGGCGGATCTGGCGGCTGCCCGCGCGCACTTGTCGCGTTTGCGCGGGCGCACCCATCAGCTCCATGCGTCCGTCGTGCTTGCTCTGGATGGTGAGGTGCAGTGGACGTACACCGACAGTGCTGAACTCAGCATGCGCGATTTCTCGGACGATTTCTTGAGCCAGTATCTGACGCGCGCTGGAGAACGCGCGTGCGAGTCGGTCGGCGCGTATCAGCTCGAGGGGTTGGGTGTGCAGCTCTTCGATGAGATCGCCGGCGACTACTTCACGATTCTGGGGATGCCGCTGCTGCCCTTGCTCGAGGAGCTGCGCGAGCGTGGAGTTTTGTCGACGTGACGGATGACTTGAGTCGAGATTTGAAGCGGGCCTGCGTGATCGGCTGGCCGATCGAGCAGTCGCGTTCGCCGCTGATTCATGGCCACTGGCTGAAGCAGTACGGCATTTCCGGGCGCTATGACCGCGTTGCCGTCGCGCCCGGCGAAGCTCCTGCCTTCATTCGGTCGCTCGAATCACGTGGCCTCGAAGGCTGCAATGTCACGGCGCCACATAAGCAGGCTGTATTCGAAGCTGCGAACTGGCGAGATCCTTCCGCCGAGGCGGTCGGCGCCGCGAATACCGTCTGGCGTGACGGTGCCAAAGTGTGTGTCGCTAATACGGACACGTATGGCTTCATGACGCATCTCGCTCAATCCGCGCCCGGCTGGGACGGTCGTGATGCACCTGTCGCGATTTTTGGCGCGGGTGGGGCGGCCCGCGCGATCGTTTATGGCTTTCTGGATGCCGGTGTCGAAAAGGTCCGCCTCATCAACAGGACGGCATCGCGGGCGGATAGCCTCGTCACGCACTTCGGGCCGCGCGTTGAGAGCTGGGCATGGTCGGATCGCGAGCGCGCGGTGTCGGATGCAAGCGTGATCGTGAATACGACGACGCTCGGCATGATCGGCAACGCGCCGCTCGATCTCGATCTTTCGACGCTCGACGCGCAAGCGATCGTGGCGGACATCGTCTATGTGCCGCTGGAAACGCCATTGCTGGCTGCAGCGCGGGGGCGCGGACATCGCACGGTGGACGGTCTCGGCATGCTGCTGCATCAGGCGGTGCCGGGTTTTGCGCGCTGGTTCGGCGTTCAGCCGGAGGTCACGGCCGCGCTGCGCGACATCCTCGTCGCCGATATAGAGAGGAAATGATGCTCATCATCGGCTTGACCGGCTCGATCGGCATGGGGAAATCGACGGCCGCGTCGCGCATTCGCGCGCTCGGTGTCCCGGTGATCGATGCCGACTCCATTGTGCACAAGCTGTACAAAGCTGGTGGAGCAGCTGTCGGGCCCATCTCGGCGGCTTTTCCCGGTACGATCGCAGAGGATGGCGGCATCGATCGCCAGAAACTCGCCGCAGCTCTCCTTGCCGATCCGAGTGCCTATGCGAAGCTCGAAGCGATCGTTCATCCGCTCGTGCTGCAGACCGAGCGCAATCAAATCCATGCGAAGGCAGCGAAGGGTGCGGAAAAAATCGTCCTGGAGATCCCGCTGCTTTTCGAGACCGGTGGCGACAAGCGCGTCGATGTGACGATCGTCGTTAGTGCGCCGCTGGAGATCCAGCGCAGCCGCGTGCTCGAGCGCCCTGGCATGACGGCAGAAAAATTCGAACAGATCCTCTCACGGCAGACGCCGGACGAGGAGAAGCGGCGGCGCGCGGACTTCGTTGTGGATACTTCGCGCAGTATCCCGGAGACGGAAGCGCAGATCGATCGAATCATATCCCAGTTGAGCGGGCGAACGGGGACGGCGTTCGCGAAACATTGGGCGTGATGCCCGAGCTCACGGGGAAGATAATCCATGCTGCGCGAGATCGTGCTCGACACCGAGACCACGGGTCTCGACGCCCGCCGCGGGGACCGCATCATCGAAATCGGATGTGTCGAACTGATCAATCGCATTCCGACCAGCAACACCTTCCACGTATACATCCATCCCGAGGATCGCGACGTTCATCCGGATGCGCAGGCCATCCACGGGATTTCGATGGAGCAGTTGCGCGACAAGCCGAAGTTTCGTGAGGTCGCGCCTGCGTTCATGGAATTCATCGGCGATGCGCCGCTGGTCATTCACAACGCGGCCTTCGACATAGGCTTCATCAATGCCGAGTTCCAGCGCTTGCGGCAGGCCGCGATCGGCATGGATCGGGTCGTGGATACGCTGGCGCTGGCCAAACGCAAATATCCCGGCGGGCCGAACAGCCTCGATGCGCTGTGCAAACGCTATGAGATCGACAATTCGAAGCGCACTTTCCACGGCGCGCTGCTCGACTCGTGGCTGCTCGCGGAGGTCTATCTGGAGCTGCTCGGTGAGCGGCAGGCGACGCTCAGTCTGGCTCAGGCTGTCATCAGCCAGCAGGGTTCCGCCGGCACCGCGACGACACTGACCGTTCGTGCGCGGCAGCGCACGCTCGCACCACGCTTGAGCGAAGCGGATATCGCGGCCCATCGCGCCTTCGTCGACACGCTGGGGCCGGAAGCACTGTGGATCAAGTTCGATCGCGCTGATCGGGCTGAAGAGACTTCAGGAAACAATGCTGCCTGAAGGCGCAGCCTGCGGCGGCATCCCGAGCTGCTTCTTGCGCATGTAGAGCGAGCCGAAATCGACGGGGTCGAGGAGCAGAGGCGGAAAGCCGCCTTCGCGGGTCATATCGGCGACGATGCGGCGCAGGAATGGAAACAGCAGCGCTGGGCAATTCACGAAGAGCATGGGCTCCAGTGCCTGCTCGGGAGCGTTCTCGATGTGGAAAGCGCCGGCATAGACGATCTCGAATTCATAGATTACGAGATCTTTTGCTTTGGCACGCGCCTGAAACTCGATGGCCGATTCGTAGAGATTGGGGCCGAGATTGGTAATACCGACGTTGATCTCAACGTCGAGGTTCGGGCTCTCCGGCGGAGCGGTTATCAGCTTGCCGATGTTGGGATTTTCGAAGGACAGATCCTTGATGTACTGGCCGGCGATGCGGACCTGAACCTGCTGTGGCTGGGCCATGGGCGAGGATGCGGCAGGACCGTTGCCGGATGTTGGTGTGGGCTTCTTCGGCATGGTGATGCGCGCCTCTGGAGTGGACGTGGACGAGCTAAGATGTCATGTGCTCAGCACATCTGGCGGGTAGCACGCGCGGCGGCACGTCGCAATGCTCGGGCGCGACGACCGGCGCCCAGATCTCGTCCCAATCTTGGGGGAATGGGTTTGCTGCACTGGAACTGTTTTAGGGCGGATGGCATGAATTCGCTGATGGGGCTTCGTATGCGCGCAGGACTGGGAGTGGGGCGTGGCGCAGCGATCCTGTGTGCGGCCACCGCTCTGGCCTGGACCCTTGTGGGGACCGCCGTGTGGCCGAACAGTGCCGCGGCGCAGAACCCCGGGAAGCCGGCGGCCAGCAGCCCGTTGGGCAATCCGTCGTGGGGCGCCGAGGTCAAGCCGGAGTCGACGATCGCCGGCATCGCGCTGGAGCCACAGCAGATCCAGACCGTGGCCAAGGTCAGCCGCTATTTCAATGAACTGGCGAATTTGCGCGGCACATTCGTGCAGACGACATCCGACAATAAGCGGATGCGTGGCACGTTCTACGTCAAGCGGCCGGGCCGGCTTAGGTTCGAGTACAATCGTCCGAGCCGCCAGCTCATCGTCTCCGACGGCAACATGCTGGCGATCCAGGATCTCGAGGCCCATTCGGATGACCGGATCGCGCTCGATCAGACGCCATTCCGGCTCTTGCTGCGCCAGGATGTCGACCTGCTCCGGGATGCCAGTATCGTCGACGTGCAGGAGATGGAAGATCTGATTATCGTTGCGCTGCAGGACAAGAGCCCCGATGCGCCAGGTCAGATTCGACTCTTTATGACCAAAACACCTGAGCTCGAGCTCAGGGAATGGGTGACGACCGACTCACATGGCGCGGATACGCGGGTCGAGGTCGCCAACCTCGCACGGCCCGAGGATCTGGATCTGGAGCTATTCCGCGTTATCAGCCCAACGCTCAGAAAACAGAAGTAATTCAATCGGTTGAGCGAAAAGACTGGGCCGGCCGCGAATCACCTTCGGGGGCGGGCTGAAACAATCAGTAAAAGAATCGTGAGTGTGCGCTGGCCGGACCTTGATTTTCGGCCACAGGCAATTAAATTCGACTATAGAGCGGTGGATGTCACACATTCGGCAGTGCCCCCCGTCTAGCCGAAGACATCGATCCGCTGCACCGGCTTCCCTCCCGGTGCGAAGCGCCGAAAAAGCGCTCAGCGCCCAACCTCTCCCCCCGGGGTTGGGCGCTTTTCTATTTTTCTATTTTCTGGCAGCACTTTCTTTAAATCACCTCATAATAAGGCGCAACCAGCATTTCACGCAGGTGCCGGCACGCCCTCTGCGCCCGCGAAGGCATAGTCGATACGGCGCAATTCATCAGCCACGCGATGCAGCCGCTCGGTGATGCGATCGACGAAGTGGCCAGCTAGGTCGGGGTCATCCAGCATCTGCGCATGAAGGCCCGTCCGAGTAATCCGAAGTGCGCGCACGGTCGTATGGGCTACGACGGTCGCGCCATGCTCGTGATCGACCAGCATGGCCAGCTCGCTCAGCAGCGAGCCCGCAGCAATGCTCTGTGTGTTGAGGCCTATCGCTGGCTCGTCCTCCAGGAAGCGCACGGCATCACCCGCGACGATGAGCACGGCCGCATCGCCCGAGGTTCCGGCTTCGACGATGGTGTCGCCCGGATGATAGACGATGCGCTCGGCCTGTCGCACGATCTCGGTGAGCTGCAGGGGGGTGAGGCCCCTGAAGATCTCCTGCGACATGAGCTGGCGCGCCAGGACGCTGATGGACATGGACGAACTCCACTTGCCACTCTCGGCCTGACAAGGCTCGGCTGATTCGGGTGGCCACTCCAAGGCCGCCAGTCCGATTGCGCGACTTTCCCCTCGAAACCCACAGGTCCGTCCTGTTCTTCCGCGCCTGGACGCCGACGCCGGCGGTACCTAAGGTCGCTGGCAACAATCAAAGGCTCGCGGGAGGAAAAAACATGGCAGCGGCCACCCTCAAATCCATGATTCGTTCGGGCCCCATGGTCGTGGCGCCCGGCGCCTACGATTGCCTTACGGCGAAGCTGGTCGAGCAGGCGGGCTTTCCCGCGGTGTACATGACAGGCGCCGGCGCATCAGTCGCACATGGCCTGCCCGACAACGGCCTGCTGACGATGTCGGAAATGGTCGCTAATGCCGGCTGGATCACGGGAACGATCGGCGTCCCACTGGTCAGCGATGCCGACACGGGCTACGGCAACGAACTCAACGTCTATCGCACCGTACAGGCCTTCGAGCGGGCGGGCGTCGCCGCGATCCACATCGAGGATCAGGTCTTCCCGAAGCGCTGCGGACACCTGGACGGCAAGGAGCTAATCAGCCGTGAAGACTATGCGGCGAAGATCCGCGCAGCGGCCGCCGCTCGCCGTACGGACGATTTCATGATTATCGCCCGCACGGATGCCCGCGGCGTCGCGGGCTACGACGAAGCCATCGCGCGATGCAATCTCGCGCTCGAAGCCGGCGCGGACATGGCTTTCTTCGAGGCACCGCAGTCCGTCGAGGAGGTGGCAGCCGTGCCCAAAGCGGTGAAGGGGCCGTGTCTCTTCAACAATGTGCTGAGCGGCAAGACGCCCGCGATCCCGCACGACGAAATCGAGCGCATGGGCTATCGCCTCGCGATCGTACCGGGGATGCTGATGTCGTCGATCATCGGTCTTTGCGACAAGCTGCTCGCGGAGCTCAAGGCCACGGGGCTGACGCCGGCGACGTTCAGCGGCGGCGGGCCCGGCGTGACCTTCGCGCGGGTCGGCGCGGCCGAATGGGATCAGCGGCGCACGGCATTCCGGACCGCGACAGCGGCGAAATCGGGGCGTGACGCGGCGGAATGAGCGCGCACGGTCAGGATGCGGCCGCGTCGTCGAAGGTGGACGCAAGCTGGGGCTGGCCGAAATAGAAGCCCTGCTGATGGGTGATGCCGGCGCGGGCCATCATCTGCGCGGTTTCCTCGTCGCCGACCCACTCGGCAACCGTTTCGAGATTGAACGTCTCCGCGATCTCGACCAGCGTCTTGATGAAAACCTGATTATCCGGCTCGGTCGTCAAGTTACGGATAAAGGATCCGTCGATCTTGACCATGTCGACATTGAGCGTCTTGAGGTTCTTGAAAGACGTGTACCCGGCGCCGAAATCGTCGATAGCAACGCGGCAGCCGAGTTCCTTCAGCGTGTCGACGAACGCGATCGACACATCGAGGTCATGGATCGCGGCTGTCTCCGTGATTTCGATGGTCAGCCGTTCCATGATCTCGCGGCGCCCGCCAGTCAGCTTATGCAGCGAGACCAGCCATTCGTGATCGCTCGAGGTGTAGCCCGAGACGTTGATCGACAAGTGGACCGCGGGGTGCGCCTTGGCGAAGTCGACGGCGAGCTCCAGTACGCGGCGATCGATGAAGCGCGAGAGACCGAGCTGCTCGGCGAGCGGAATGAACTCGCCGGCGGAGACGATGCTCCCGTCCGGACGCTGCATTCTGAGTAGGCACTCGTAGAATGAGGGCTTGCGCGTCCGCGTTTCGACGATCGGCTGCAGGGCGAGCAGCATCCGGTTCTGCTCAAGCGCGGAGATGACCTCGTCGGCAATCGAGATATTGCGCTGGCGGGCCTCGCTGGTGCTCCTGCAGGGTTGATAGGCAGCAAACCCGTCGTGGCGCCGCGACTTGGCTCTGTCCAAGGCCTGCATGGCATGACCGAGGGCTTGGGAGACCGTGGAAGCCTGGTCCGGAATGAGTACGCCGCCGATCGAGATCGTTGCCGAGAGCTGGCAGGCGGCCGTGCGGATCGTCGTGTCCCTTACGATCCTGATCAGGCGCTCGGCGGCGACGCGCATGGCGCCGGGGCCGCAGTCATTCAGTATGATGCCGAACTTGTTGGACGAGTAGCGTCCGACTGCATCTCCGGAGCGCATGTGCGCGCGAATGATCTGCGCGACGGCGGCGAGAACCTCGTCGCCAACCTCGAAGCCGAAGCTGTCGTTGATGGTCGCCATGTTGTCGACGGCGACCATCAGGAAACACCCCGTCCGCTGGATGCGCTCGGCGCGTGCCAGCATGGTGCCGAGCGCTTCCGTCAGGCGAGCGCGATTGAGCTGTCCGCTCAGGTCGTCATGGTCCGACCGATGGAGCAGGCGCTGCTCTTCCCAGTAGCGGTCGTTGATCACGCGGATGACGCCGCGCACGGTTTGCGGCCGGCCCTGTCCGTCGAGGGTGCAGTAGCCGTGATCCTCGAGCCAGAGCGATCCGACGCTCCGCCGTCCACCGGGAGCGAAGCGATACTGAACGCGGAATTTCACGCCAGGATCGCTCGCCTCGGTTCGCGGGCTCAGAAGCGCATTGGCGCGGGTCTGAAGATGTTCGGGAGCGACCAGGAACTGAAAATCGGCGCCGGTGCCGATGGCCTGCGGGGAGCTTACACCCAGCACCGCGCAGGCGTTCTCCGCCCACTCGATGCGATCGCTCTGGATGTGCCACGTATAGGCCGTTTCCTGAACCGCGGACATAATCCCGAGGAGGTCGAGCGAACGCGTGCGCGGGGCATCGGCTGCGCTTTTCGCACGCCCAGCAGTCGCTTTCGCGTCAATGGCATCGCGGGCAGATGGCACGGTACGAGATTCCGTTGTGCGAGCACCGGCTTACGGCCGACTGGACCGAAACGCGCTCGTGCAGGAAAACCGTAGCTCCAACAAGTTAACAAGCGATCAAATAAGCTTATCCAGCCTCCGCCGCAGCGCGGCGGAGGAATGATCGTCGTTCAGCAAATATGCCGTCCGAACTCGAACTTAGTGATCGCCGATATTGAGATCACGCCGGGCGGTGCGAATACCGATCATGAAGCCCGCGACGACATCGATGAGCGTGGCGATCATGATGAAGAAGAACACTGAGGTTGCCGCTTGAGGAACCAGGAGAAACTCGATCAGGCAGGCAATGAAGACCAGCATCGAGAGCCCGTGGTCGAGCAACGACGCGGACGACGTGTAGGTGGCTTTGATCAACTCGAAGAAGAGCAGGAACATCGTGATCAGGATGAGCAGATCACCCATCGAGAAATTCCAGGTCGCGCCGCCGACCATGGGCAGCGAGAACAGCACTTTGCGGAGCGCGGCGTCAGCTGCCTGACTGGCGCTGAGAACCATGCCATCGGGGCCGGTGCCGCCACTGAAGAGCACGACGATATTGTAGAGAATGAACGAAACGGCAATGAGCGGCAGGGCCCTCAGCGACATGGAGTTCTCCCTCGTTGTGCCGCTGCAGCGGCGAGTGTTCCGCGTCCGAACACGAACTCACCGCGCTACCGCGTGAATATGGCGGGATGTGGCCGCTCGACGGGGCGGCGCGTTATCGGAAAATCCGATCAGCCCCCAATACGTCAAGTCCCCCAGTCGCCGGCAGGTCGAGCCGATGGCTCAGACGTCGCTCTTGGCCGGCAGGATCTGGCGGTCGCGGTACGTGCCGGCCTTCAGGTCGATGTGGTGCGGGCGGCGGACGTTGCCGGTCTTCTTGTCCTCGACGATCGTCGGGACCGAGAGCGCATCGGCGGAACGGCGGGTGCCGCGCTTCATACGCGATACTTTCTTCCTGGGGACGGCCATGTTCGTACTCTCCTGTGTGCAGTGCCCCGCTCGACGTCGGCGGGCGGCGGCCTCAAGCTGGCGCGGTCGATTGGCAACTGCGGCCGAGGCTTGAAAATGGAATTCGCGGTCAGCGGAGCCGAATAGGCCCACCTCGCAGTCGGGCGGGCTTATAGCGCCTTTCCCACATCTTGGCCAGTGGTTGTTTCCCGCGACTAGGTGCCCCGGTTGCCGCTCAGGGAACCAGCTTGTAGCCCCCCATTTCGGTGATCAGAAGCTCGGCGCTGGAAGGATCCTTCTCGATCTTCTGGCGCAGGCGGTAAATGTGCGTCTCGAGCGTGTGTGTCGTAACGCCTGCGTTGTATCCCCAAACCTCGTGGAGCAGCACATCGCGCGTGATGACCTTTTCGCCGGCCCGATAGAGATATTTGAGGATCGAGGTCTCCTTCTCCGTCAGGCGGATTTTCTTGCCGGCACCGTCGACAAGCACTTTGGAAGCCGGCTTGAAGGTGTAATGCCCGATGGAGAAAACCGCATCCTCGCTCTGCTCGTGCTGGCGCAGCTGGGCGCGGACGCGCGCGAGCAGGACGGCAAATTTGAACGGCTTCGTCACGTAGTCGTTGGCGCCAGCGTCGAGGCCGAGGATGACGTCGGAATCGGCGGCGTTCCCGGTCAGCATGATAATCGGGCTCTTGAAGCCGGCCTTGCGCATGAGTTTGCACGCCTCGCGGCCGTCCATGTCCGGAAGACCGACGTCAAGCAGAACCAGATCGAGCCGTGTCTCGCGCGCAATTTCGATGCCCTGACTCGCGGTGCCCGCGGTCAGAATGTCGAACTCATCATGCAGCGCGAGCTGATCCCTGAGAGAAGCACGAAGCTCCTCGTCGTCGTCGACGAGCAGGACCGTACGTGCCGTACTCATGTGGCAGCGCTCCTAATTGGCGAATTTTGTGCGGGCACCATATCACTGGTTGCCGAATGGAAACAGCTATCGGGGGAAAGATGGCAATCCGGCGTCGAAACGAGAGCGATTCCAACGATATGAAGGTGCATTGTTGTCCTGTAATCCACGTTCGTGCGCGCTCGCGTTCGGACGTTCGCGGATCGCTTTCCTTCGCATCGTTGGCCCTGCCATGCGCTCTCGGGAGAAGCGGACGCGCGGCGAGGAAACATGAGGGCGACGGGGCAACGCCGAGCGGAATCTGGCGACCGGAACTGGTGCTCTACCGCGCCGATCGCGTGCAACGGCCGACAACCGCATTGCCGGTCCGACGGATCAACATCGACGACGGCTGGTGCGATGCCATCGGAGACCGAAACTATAATCGCTGGGTGCGCCATCCCTATCCCGCGAGCGCGGAGCGCCTCTGGCGCGCGGACCATCTTTACGATGTCGTCGTCGTGCTGAACCACAACAGGCGTCCTCGGGTTCAGGGTGCCGGCAGTGCGATCTTCATGCATCTAGCGAGGCCCGGATATCGCCCGACGGAAGGATGTGTGGCGCTCGCGCGGCGTCACCTGCTTTTCGTACTCGCAAGAATGGGACGTAGCACACGCATCGTGATCGATTGAGGAATGAGACCGCGGGGTGAGCGACGACACTGGGGGAGCAATCGGCTCAGGCCCCGCGGCCCGGCGCCGCAAGGCTGCGGTACCGTCCGTAAACCCGGAAGATGTGGTCTGACCGGGGTAGTTGAGAGCCGATTGGGATCGCCCGTCGGACGATCCCAATCAGTTTGTACGTCGTCGAACGCGGGAGCCGGTGGGTCTCCCGACGCTCGTGATCAGTGCACCGTCTCGCCATGGAGGCGGGCGTCAAGACCCTCGATTTCGGTCTGCTCATCGACACGAAGGCCCATGAACAGCTTGACCACCATGAGGATCACGAACGTGGCGACCGCGCAGTAGATGATCGTCGCGAGCGTGCCGTAGAACTGGATCCACACCTGAGCTGCATTGCCCTCGAGGAGGCCGCTCTTGCCCTCGCCACCGATCCAAGCCACGGCGAACACGCCGGTGAGGATCGCGCCGACGAAGCCGCCGACACCATGGATGCCGAAGACGTCGAGGCTGTCGTCATAGCCCAGAGCGCGCTTGATACCGGTGGAGGCGATGAAGCAAATGACGCCGCCGATAAGGCCCATCATCAGGGCGCCCTTCGGGTCGACGAAGCCGGCCGCTGGCGTGATGACGACAAGACCTGCAATGGCGCCCGAGGCGATGCCGAGAACGCTTGGCTTCCCGTGGGTCATCCACTCCGCGAACATCCAGGCGAGTGCCGCGGCGGCCGCGCAGATCTGCGTGACGAGGATGGCCATAGCGGCCGAATCGTTCGCGCCACCAGCCGAGCCACCGTTGAAGCCGAACCAGCCGATCCACAGGAACGCCGCACCCATCACCGTGTAGACGAGGTTGTGCGGCGCCATGTTGTCAGTGCCGTAACCCTTGCGACGGCCGAGAACTAGTGCGGCGACGAGGCCTGCAACGCCCGAGTTGATGTGAACAACGGTGCCGCCGGCGAAGTCCATGATGCCGTCAGCGCCGAGGAAGCCACCGCCCCACACCCAATGGCAGATCGGCGCATAGACGATGATCAGCCAGAGCGTGATGAAAACCAGGAAGCTCGAAAACTTCATGCGGTCAGCGACAGCGCCGGCGATGAGTGCCGGCGTGATGATCGCGAACGTCATCTGGAAGACGGCGAACAGCGACTCGGTGATCAGGAGCGGAGCGAACAGACCGTCCTTCGTCATGCCAGCGAAGAACATCTTGCCGAAACCGCCGAAGTAGGCGTTGAAAGCACCACCGTCGCCGAAGGCGATGGAGTAACCGACGACCATCCAAACGATCGACAGAAGGCAGGCAGCCGCGAAGGACTGCATGACCGTGGCGAGCACGTTCTTCTTGCGCACCATGCCGCCGTAAAAGAGAGCGAGACCAGGAATCGTCATCATCAGGACGATGACGGTCGATGTCAGCATCCAGGCCATGTCGCCGGAATTCATGACCGGTGTCTCGGCGGTGGCCTGTGCCAGCGCGGGCAGCGCGGTGGTCATGTTGACCATGGCCCATGCGGCGGCCAGGGCCGCTACGCTGGTTATCGAACGAATGCATGTCTTCATGGGTTTGTTCCTGCCACCATTCCAGTTTGAAGTTAGAGCTTCGCCGAAGTCGACGCGCCGACCGCAGTGTCCCCCGTCTGCCATTGCAGGCCGGCCGGTGGCGGGCGCGACGTCTGGTTCCTCAGAGGGCGTTGTCGTCCGTCTCGCCGGTGCGGATGCGCAGCGTGTGCTCAATGGCTGAGACGAAGATCTTGCCGTCGCCGATCTGGCCGGTCTTGGCGGCAGCGGCGATGGCGGACACGGCTTTGTCGACCTCGGCCGAAGTCACGGCGACCTCGATCTTGATCTTGGGAAGGAAGTTCACCGCATATTCAGCGCCGCGGTAGATCTCGGTATGCCCCTTCTGACGCCCGTATCCCTTCACTTCGGACACGGTCATGCCCTGCAGCCCGAGGTCCGTAAGCGCCGAACGCACCTCCTCGAGCTTGAACGGTTTGATAATCGCAGTGATCAGCTTCATGGGCATTCGACCTCGCGTCTTGGCGCACCCCTGACGAAGCAGCAGACGTGCGCGTTCCAAGGCCTGCGCAGAGCAGGCATTGGTTAAGACTCAAAGTGCGTGCCAGATTCGGAACTGGAAGCTAGGGCATTGATATATATGGCCGAAAAGTGATGCCCTATGGACGGCGATGGGCTTTTGAGCAGTCGTAAATGCCTAATTACTAGGCAAAATTAGTGTTTTGCCCGCTAGCTGACCACGAAGCCTGTCGCCTGCTGCCGCATCAAGCCTTCCTGCGTCGTCGAGGCGACCAAAAGGCCATCGCGGGTGAAGACACTGCCTCTGCAGAAGCCGCGCGCACCAAAGGCCGAGGGGCTGTCCTGCGCATATAGCAACCAGTCGTCGGCGCGGAACGGGCGATGGAACCACATGGCGTGGTCCAGGCTCGCGAGCTGCAGATCCTTGTCGAACATCAGCTTGCCGTGGGCGATCAAGGCGGTGTCGAGCAGGGTGAAATCCGAGGCGTAGGCAAGGACGCACTGATGTAGTGGGAAGAAGTCGGGGAGTGGCTTGGTCGCGCGCATCCAGATGAGCTGGCGTGCTTCCCGCTTCTCGCGGGAGAAGTAGCGCGAAACGTCCACCGGGCGGATCTCGATCGGGCGCTCGCGCTCCCAATACCGGCGCATATTCTCGGGGAGTTTGTCCAGCATCCGCTCCTTGAGGTCCTGCTCGTTGGGTAGATCCTCGGGCGCGGGCGCTTCGGGCATGGGGGCGTGATGGTCGTATCCGCCCTCACTCTTATGAAACGATACGCTCATGGTGAACATCGCGCGCCCGTGCTGGATGCCCTTTACGCGCCGGGTCGTGAAGCTGCCGCCATCCCTGATGCGCTCGACGTCGTAGATGATGGGCTCGGCGGGGTCGCCGGGGAGCAGGAAGTAGCCATGGGCCGAATGGGCGATACGCTCCTCCGGCACCGTGCGGACGGCTGCGACGAGCGCTTGCCCGAGCACCTGGCCGCCGTAGACCCGCTGCCAGCCGGCTCTGGGCCCGCGACCACGAAACAGGTTCTGTTCCAGGCGCTCGAGGTCCAGTATGCCAACGAGATCATCGACGGCATTGGTATCCGACGCTTTCTTTCGGGCCATGGCGACGGCATCCTCAGAGGCTGATGATAGAGCAGGCGCTGACGTCGCCTATCTACAGCAAAGAGCCGGAGCGCGGTATGCGCGATCATGACGTTGTTATTGCGGGCGGAGGCCTCACAGGCCTCGTTCTGGCGCGGGCGCTGGCTGGTGTCTTCGGCGCGGGGGGGCGCATTGCTCTCCTGGATGCCGGCGGGGCGAGCGGACGGCCCGACGCGCGAAGCTATGCCCTTTCGGCGGGATCGCAGAGGCTGCTCGATGCCATCGGTATCTGGGCGGGGGTCGCCGAAGAGGCACAGCCCGTCAGCGGCATCGACATCACGGACTCGAGCCTGACGGACGCCATCCGGCCGGTCCTGCTGAGCTACGACACGATTGTGGAGGAAGGCGAGCCTGGCATGTGGATCGTGCCGGCCGATGCGCTGCAAAAGGCTGCGCTCGCAGTTCTCGATCGTACGGCAGGGATCACACGGCTGACCGGCTCGGCAACCGGGATGGCCGCGGACGGCGGCGGCATCACCCTTCGACTGGCCGATGGTGGATCGATCAAGGCGGGGCTGGTCGTTGCGTGCGATGGCCGCAAGTCGTCGCTGCG
Organism: Pseudomonadota bacterium; assembly: GCA_023430845.1. GTDB lineage: Bacteria > Pseudomonadota > Alphaproteobacteria > Rhizobiales > Hyphomicrobiaceae. The sequence goes on along the minus strand of JAEYYJ010000108.1, from coordinate 339 downwards.
TGCTGCGGCCGGGATTGGCGTCGTCGAGCGTCAGTACGCGCAGACAGGCATCGTCACGACGGTGCACCACGAGCGGCCTCACGGCGGGCGCGCCGTTCAGCATTTTCTACCGGCCGGGCCGTTCGCGATCCTCCCGCTGACGGGCAATCGCTCGTGCGTCACATGGAGCGAGGACGAAGGCGAGGCGGCGCGCATTCTCGCACGCGACGATGCAGGTTTTCTCGGCGAGCTCGAAAAGCGCTTCGGCCATCGGCTGGGCGCGCTGGAGTTGGCCGGACCGCGCGGAAGTTGGCCGCTTGCGATGCATCTTGCTCGCGAGCTGATCGCACCACGTTTCGC
>JAEYYJ010000041.1 GCA_023430845.1 Pseudomonadota bacterium | reverse complement strand
GCACGGCTTGGCTCGTCGAGCACCGCTTCCGCAACCGGCTGAACTGCCATCACTGCGGCTTCTCGATGCCGCTGCCGTCGAAGTGCCCGAAATGTGGGGAAGCCGACAGTCTCGTCGCCTGCGGTCCGGGCGTCGAGCGCATCGACGAGGAAGTGCGCGAGCGCTTTCCCGAAGCGCGCATCGCGCTGCTCTCATCGGATCTCATTCCCTCGCTCACCGAGATGCGTGACGTCATCAAGCGCATCGAGACGGGCGAGATCGACATCATCATCGGGACGCAGATCGTCGCCAAGGGCCACCATTTCCCGGACCTCGCCATCGTCGGTGTGATCGACGGCGATCTCGGCCTCGCGCAAGGCGCCGATCCGCGCGCAGCCGAACGCACGTTCCAACTTTTGCATCAGGTGACGGGCCGCGCCGGTCGCGCACTCGCCAAGGGCGCGGGCTACATCCAGACGCACATGCCCGAGCATCCGGTCATGGATGCGATCGTGCGTGGTGATCGCGAGGCCTTCATCGAAAGGGAAATCCGCACGCGCCAGCTCGCCATGCTGCCGCCCTACGGCCGACTCGCCTCTCTCATTGTCTCTGCGCGGCATAAGGAGACGGCAGAGTCCGCCGCCCGCATGATCGCGCAACGCGCACCTGCCGCCCCACGCATCGAGGTCCTGGGACCGGCCGAGGCGCCGATCTCGATCATTCGCGGTCGCTATCGCTGGCGCTTGTTGCTCAAGGCCCCCCGGGAGCTGGACATCCAGGCCTATCTGCGCGCCTGGCTCGCCGAAATTCCCGAAATTAAGGGAGACCTCCGCCTGACGGTCGACATCGACCCCTACAGCTTCCTGTAGGCGGCGGCGTGGCCCCGAGGCCACTGCGGCGAACCGCCCAAAGCGGCGGCCAATTGCTGCCCAATTACCCGTGAACATGGCACTGCAACAACGAGCTAAGATATCAGAATTGCTCGTAAATCGTGCTTAACGTAGGTGTCATTCGGGCGCAGTATTGTGCAACGCAATAGAAGTCCCATATGACCAGTGTGAGACCGGCGCCACCAAGAGCACCGGCTCGCGTGTGCCAACTCAAGGGGTACATCATGAGCAACAACACAGCCCGCGCGATCATCGATCCCGACGACGCGTCAGAGGTTCAGCACGGCGCGACGCAGATCTCGGCCGCGACCGTGCGCAAGCTATGGCCGACCGAGGGCCAACTCTTTCGCGATCATCTCCTGCGCCTCGACAAGGACAGCCGGCGCCTGCGGTTCGCCCACGGCGTGTCCGACAGCTTCATCGAGGACTATGCCGGCCGTATGAACGACATGGGCTCAATCGTCTTCGGTTATTTCGTCGATGGCGAGGTGAGAGCCGCCGCCGAGTTGCGCAAGCTCTCCGACGACTGGGGCGTGGAGGCCGAAGCAGCCTTCTCGGTCGAGCGCGCCTATCAGGATCTTGGTATCGGCTCGGCGCTCATGGGCCGTGTCATCCGCTCGGCACGCAATCGTGGCGTCAGGCTCCTGTTCATGAGCTGCCTTGCCGAGAACGCGAAAATGCAGGCGATCGCCAAGAAGCACGAGGCGGAGCTGCGTTTCGAGTATGGCGAGGTGATCGGCGAGATCATCCCGAGCGGCCCGGACTACTTCTCGCTGCTTGCCGAGGCGGCGGACGACCGCGTCGGCTACATGATGGCCGTGCTCGATCTTTCCTCGCGCCTCGTGAAGGCAGCCTGAGGTGAAAGCCGAAGATTGAACCGGGGATACTTGCGCCGCTGCGCAGTCCTCGCCACAGGAATGACCCTATCCAAAGTCATGGGAATCGTAAGCGCGCGGTTGCCTCCCGAGGCGCCGCGCGCTAGCACATCGCTATACGCACGGATCGGCGGCACCTGCGGATGATCGAGACCCTGACAGAACTCATCAGCGAGAACCGTGCCCTCGCCGTAGTGGGCGTGATCCTGCTGCTGCTCGTGTTCGTGCCAGCGGCGCGCACGGTGATGCAGGTCTCCCTGCGCATATTCGCGCGTCTGCTCCTGCTTATCGCACTCATCGCGCTCGTCAGCGACGGCACGCGCACGATCGCCAACGGCCAAGGCCTCGTCGTTACCTCGGCGCTCCAATACTGGACCGAGCTGGCCCCGGCCATGCTGGAGAATTTCAAGCGCACGTTCTCGCTGAAGATTCACCCGCTTTTCTGGGACGGCATCCTGGTGCCGCTGCTCAGCCTGCCGGCCTGGCTGTTCCTCGCGGGCAGCGCGATACTCATCCTCTATTTTGCGCGCAAGCGGCACAAGACCAACATCTTCGTCAATGCCTGAGCGAGGCTTCCCATGAAGATACTCGTGACAGGTGCCAACGGCCATGTCGGTTTCGGCGTGTGCAAGGCATTGCTGGCGGGCGGCCACAACGTTCGTGCCTCGATCCGCTCGGCGAACGACGCAGCCAAGGCGGCGCCGCTCAAGACGCTCGGCATCGATGACATCGTCAGCCTCGACGTGCGCACATTCGACCCGTTCGTCGAAGCCTGTCGCGGCGTCGATGTGCTCGTCCACGTCGCCGCCACCTACGACATGCGGCCGACCGGTGCGAGCGAAAGCCAGTCCATGCTGCGTGACAGCACTGAGGGCGCAGCCAATGCCGTCCGTGCTGCTGCGCGGGCCGGCGTGCCGAAGGTTGTTC
>JAEYYJ010000040.1 GCA_023430845.1 Pseudomonadota bacterium | reverse complement strand
TCCTCGTCTCCGCGCCACACGCGCACGTCGATCATGGCTTCTGCTGTCGTGCTCATGCGCGAACGGTCACTCCAATCTTGTGCACCATGTTATTGCCGAAGCCGCTGCGATCCCAGCGCTCTTCCAGGGGCTGTGTATCACCGTTCTCGTCCGTGGCGCGGCAGGCAATGTCGTGCTCGCCTTCGGTGGCTTGCCACACGGCCTGCCAGCTCCGCCAGGCATAGCGGCCATCGATCGGCCCGAGCTCGGCGTCCTGCCACTTGCCATCGACACCGAACTCGACGCGCGTCACCGGCACGCCGTTGCCGCTCCATGCGCGCCCGTAAACCGCGACAGGCCCCGGCGGCACCAGCCGATGGCGCGTGTACCAATCCGGAATGCCCGGCGGCACCATCAGCGATTTCACACGGATATGCGTCACCGGCACGCCGGGATCGTCGGCGTTCTCCTTATACACGTAGCTGCCGACCTGTTGGTGGCCCTGGTAGGGCGTATCCATGACCTCGATGCGGTCGAGCCACTTGACGCTCGCCATGCCATACCAGCCGGGCACGATCATGCGCAGCGGAAAGCCGTGTTGCGGCAGCAGGGGGGCGCCGTTCATGGCCCACACCAGCAGCACGTCCTCGTTCAACGCGAGCTGCGGCGCGAGACTGCGGCCGTACTCGTGAAAAACCTTGTCGAAGCCCTGATCGATACCGAGGAAGGCAATATCCATCGCGTCGGGAAGCAATCCGGCCCGCTCGAGCACATGACGGAGCGGCGTGCCCGTCCACTCCGAGGTGCCGACCGCCTCGTACATCCACGGCATGCTCTGGCGGCGCAGTCCGATGTTCGCGCGGCCATTGCCCGCGCATTCGAGCGTCACGCGCAGGGTTTTCGCCGGCAGGGCCTGGATCTCGGCCAGGGTCAGCTTGAGTGGGGTGCGCACGCGTCCGGTGACGCTCAGCGTCCAGTTTGCCGCCGAGGGAACGTACGGCACATCGAAGTGATTGAGCAGATAGTGGAGCCCAACCGGCGTCACGTCGTGGCGTAGCGCCTCGAGCAGAATCCCGGAATTGCGATTGGCGAGACGAACTTCCTCCCGCAGATAATCGCCTTCGACATTCGGGCGACCCTTCTCTGCATCGAAAGGGGAAGTCCGGGTTTCGGTGTCGGTCATTGAAGGATCCTTTTCGGGCGGACCGTAGCAAAACGCCCCGTCCGGTCAATCGCACTCCATGCATGGCTCGCCTCCACGCGCCTGCGCCCCGGCCATGTACCGAAGCTCTCGATCTCGATGGAATACCGCCATGCAGAACGCTTTCCGCGCGTTTGCCGAGCGCACCGCACATGCGGTCGGCTCCCATTGGGCTTTCCTGTTCGCACTCATAACCATCATAGTGTGGGGCATCACCGGGCCATACTTCGGCTATTCCGATACCTGGCAGCTTCTCATCAACACCGGCACGACCATCGTCACCTTTCTCATGGTATTTCTCATTCAGAACACCCAGAACCGCGAGACGCGTGTCGTCACCCTGAAGCTCGACGAGCTGATCAGGGCGACGCAGGATGCGCGAACCGGCTTCGTCAATCTGGACCACATGTCCGACGAGGAGCTCGAGGCCGTACAGCAGGAATTCAATCGTCTGCGCGAGAAATACGCGCCGCTCATCGATGACGACCTCGCCCATGTCCAGCGCGTCCTCGCCATGCGGCGCGGGGAGGAGGATTGAAGCCCGCTTGGCCGTCCAGCGCCACGGATGGTGCTCGATCGTCCGATCCGGGAGCAATTTGCCGCCCCCGCGCGGCCCTGCGCGGCGCGACTTGCCCCAGGGCGCTACTTTATGTATACACCGCCCAGCTTTTCACCCGAGATTGCCGACGCACCCCGGCGCCTGCCGCGCCGATGTTCCGGCTTTCCTGCTTTGGCTCGCGAGAACGGTCATGAAGAATATCGAGGACTTCCACCCCGACTACCACCTCATCACGGTGGCCCTGCCGAACGGCACGACGTACCAAACGTACTCGACGTACGGTAAGGAAGGCGACACGCTGCAGCTCGACATCGATCCGAGCACGCACCCCGCCTGGACCGGTGGCAATCAGACTCTGATGGACCGCGGCGGCCGTGTCTCGCGCTTCAAGAAGAAGTTCGAGGGTCTCTTCTGAGATTTTGTGCGCTGCAGCGCATTTCGCTCCAGAATTTTTCAGTCATGACGGCCCCGTCCTAAGTCTAGGTGGGGCCGTTCTGCATTGTGCGTAAATCATTCCCATCAGCATTGCGTGAAGCTCAGTGGCCAATAGTGCTCTCAGCAGCTATAGAGAGTCTAAGTTGCAGGCCCCGCTACTCGCGGAGCCGCGGCTAGGGGCTGGGGCAAATTCTTGCGAAGAGGTCGCGGGTGCGTTTTCGACCCGTGACGTCGCTCGACAAGGAAGGCACCCCGGCAGAGGAACGAGCCAGGGATAAAGGCGAGATGCAGGCGAGTGAAATGGCGGCCCGCGCACGCAAGCGAGGTCGCACCCCTCCAACCGACATCAACGATCCGCAGTACTTCCATAAAGTCGTCGATTGCCAATGGGCATGCCCGACGCACACACCCGTCCCCGAATACATCCGTCTCATCGCGCAAGGCCGCTACTCAGCGGCCTATATGCTGAATTGGGAATCGAACGTATTCCCCGGCATTCTCGGCCGCGTCTGCGACCGCCCTTGCGAGCCTGCGTGTCGGCGCGGCCGCATCCAGGTCGGCGATGAAGGCAATGCCAAAGACCCCTCGAAGAAGAATGCCGAGCCGGTCGCCATCTGCCGCCTGAAGCGCGTCGCCGCCGACTACAAGGGCGAGATCGACGGCCTCCTTCCTGAAATTCCAGCCACAAAGAACGGCAAGCGCATCGCGCTCATCGGCGCAGGCCCTGCCTCGCTAGCCGTCGCGCGCGATCTCATGCCGCTCGGCTACGACATCACGCTTTTCGAGCGCGATCCCGTACCGGGCGGTCTCATGCGCACGAACATTCCTTCCTTCCGCCTCCCCGCGAGCGTGCTCGATGAGGAAGTGGGCCGCATTCTCGATTTCGGCGTGAAGGCCAACTTTGGCGCCGAGATCAAGAGCATGAAAAAGCTGCTCGGCGAGGGCTACGACGCCATCTTCGTCGGCACGGGCGCGCCCAAGGGCAAGGATCTCGAGCTCGCTGGCCGAAAGGAAGCCGCGGCCAACATCCATATCGGCATCGACTGGCTGACGTCGGTCGCCTTCGGGCATGTCGAGAAGATCGGCCGTCGCGTCGTCGTCATCGGCGGCGGCAACACGGCCATGGACTGCTGCCGGACGGCTCTACGCCTCGGCGCCGATGCTGTGACTGTCACCGTGCGCTCACCCCGCAAGGTCATGAAGGCCTCGGACTGGGAGGTCAAGGACGCGCTCCACGAGGGCATTCCGATCCTCGACAATCATGCGCCCAAGGCTTTCGTCGTGAAGGACGGCAAGCTCGCCGGCGTCACCTTTGAGAAGATGGTTGAGACCGGCGTCGATGCCAAAGGCCGCCCCAAGCTCGAAGCCTCGGGCGAGCTCGTCACCATCGACTGCGACGACGTGCTGATGGCCATCGGCCAGGACAATGCCTTTCCGTGGATCGAGCGCGATATCGGCATGACCTTCAACGAGTGGGGCCAACCCGCCGTCGATCGCAAAACTTTCATGAGCTCGATCCCCGGCGTGTTTTTCGGCGGTGATGCCGCCTGGGGTCCCGAGAACATCATCTGGGCCGTCTCGCACGGACATCAGGCCGCGATCTCGATCGATGCCTATTGCCACGGCAAGAGCCTCGTCGATCGGCCGAAGCCCGGTCACACGCTCGTCAGCCAGAAGATGGGTATTCACGAGTGGTCGTACTCGAACAACTACGACCCGCAGAAGCGCCAGGCCGTGCCGCACGCCGCGCTCGAAGCTTCGCTCAAGAACCTCAAGCTCGAGGTGGAGCTGGGCTTCGACGATAAGATCGCCGCGCGCGAGGTCGAGCGCTGCGTCAATTGCGATGTGCAGACAGTCTTCACGGACAATCTCTGCATCGAGTGCGATGCCTGCATGGACATCTGCCCCGTCGACTGCATCAACTTCACCGACAACGACGACGAGGCCGACCTGCGCATGGAGCTGCGCGTTCCCGCGCTCAACAAGTCGCAGGACATCTACGTCTCGGGTCCTCTCAAGACGGGCCGGATCATGGCCAAGGACGAGGATGTCTGTCTGCACTGCGGCCTCTGTGCGGAGCGCTGTCCGACCGGCGCCTGGGACATGCAGAAATTTGCGTACGCGGAAGCGCAGGCCGCCTCGGCGTGCCTGTCCCATCACAATGCATATATCGCTGCCTGATCAGCCACCCATCATGGGAGGAAGGGCCCGTCTGCACCTGACGAAGGAAAATCGCGGCGGGCGCCCGACTGGAATGAGGACAACGACGACGCCATGAGCGGGATCAACGATTTCGTCATCAAGTTTGCCACCGTCAACGGCTCGGGCTCCGCGTCCGCGAACACGATGGTCGCGAAGACGCTCTTCCGGATGGGCATTCCGGTCAGCCCGAAGAACATCTTCCCCTCGAACATCCAAGGCTTGCCGACCTGGTACGAGGTGCGCGTGTCAGAGGCCGGCTATCTCGCACGCCGCGAAGGCATCGACTTCATGGTCGCCATGAACCCGCAGACCTACGCCGAGGATCTCGCGGAAGTCGTGCCAGGCGGCTGGCTGCTCTACGACAGCTCCATGCCGCGCATCTGGCCGCGCGACGACATCACGCTGCTGCCGATTCCGATCGCGCAGATCTGCGCCAAGCAATGGACCGACGCACGCCAGCGCCAGCTCTTCAAGAACATGGTCTACGTCGGCGCGCTCGTCGAGTTGCTCTCCATGGACATGGAAGCGCTCAAGGGCGTGATCTCCGATCAGCTCAAGGGCAAAGAGAAGCTCATGACGGCCAATCTGCAGGCCGTGCAGCTTGGGCGCGACTATGCGCGCGAGCATTTCTCCTGCCCGCTCGCCATTCATGCCCGCCCGGCCGAAGGCGCCAAAGGCAAGATCATGGTGACAGGCAACGACGCCGGCGGTCTCGCGGCCGTCTATGGTGGCGCCACGGTCTGCGCGTGGTATCCGATCACGCCCTCCACGTCGCTTCCAGAGGCTTACGAGAAATATGCGCGGCGCCTGCGCGTGACCAAGGAAGGCAAGCGCCTCTACAGCATCGTACAGGCCGAGGACGAACTCGCCGCTATCGGCGTCGCCATCGGCGGCGGCTGGAATGGCGCACGCTCGTTCACGGCGACCTCCGGCCCCGGCATCTCGCTCATGAGCGAATTTCTCGGTCTCGCCTACTTCGCCGAAGTGCCCGTCGTGCTCTTCAACATCCGGCGCGGCGGTCCTTCGACAGGCATGCCGACGCGCACGGGCCAGCCGGACATCATCTCCTGCGCCTACGCGAGCCACGGCGACACGAAGCACGTGTTGCTGTTCCCCTCGGACCCGACTGAAGTCTTCGACATGGGGGCCGAGGCATTCGAGCTCGCGGAGCTGCTGCAGACGCCCATCATGGTCATGTCCGATCTCGACATCGGCATGAACGACTGGATGACTGAGCCTTTCACCTGGGACGACAGTAAAGAGCAGAGCCGCGGCAAGGTGCTCTCCGCCGAGCAGCTCGAGGCCTTCAAGACGGTCAAGGGCAAGCCCTGGGGCCGCTACCTCGACGTCGATGGTGATGCGATCCCCTACCGCACGCTGCCCGGCACGCATCCTTCCATGGGTTCGTTCTTCACGCGCGGCACGAGCCACGACGAATACGCCCGCTACACCGAGGACGGCCGCATCCACCAGCGCGTCATCGATCGCATCCGGCGCAAGTTCGACACGGCCGCAACCGTGGTGCCGAAACCCGAGATCGACATCCGCGACAAGAACAGCAAGACCGGCATCATCTACTTCGGCGCGACGCGACCTGCCGTGCTCGAAGGCCTCGATGAGCTGGAGCGCGCCGGTGTTCGCCTCAACGCCATGCGCCTCAGGGCCTTCCCCTTCAATGAGGATGTGAAGGCCTTCTGCGATGCGCACGATCAGATCTTCGTGCTCGAACAGAACCGCGACGCACAGATGCGCTCGCTGCTTATCACCGAAGCCAACGTACCCGCGAACAAGCTCATCGCCATGCTGAGCTACGACGGAATGCCGACCACGGCCGCCTTTGTGCGCAAGGCTGCGCTCGCGCATCTCCATCCCGAAAAAGCTGCGGCCGCCGAGTAGCAGGAGCCAGATCCCATGAGCTACATCTCCAAACCCTCCGCCCACCATCCTGCTCTTCCGCGCAATGCGCTGGGCCTCACGCGCCGTGATTACGAAGGCTCCATGTCGACGCTATGCGCCGGCTGCGGGCACGACTCGATCACCGCCGCGATCATCGAAGCCTGCTACGAGATGGATCTGCCGGCGCATCGCATCGCCAAGATCTCCGGCATCGGATGCTCATCCAAGGCGCCGACGTACTTCCTTTCTCGCAGTCATGGCTTCAACTCGGTGCACGGGCGCATGCCGTCCGTCACGACCGGCGCCAACATGGCCAATCGCGATCTCTATTACATCGGCGTGTCCGGTGACGGTGATACGGCCTCCATCGGCCTCGGCCAGTTCTGTCATGCCGTGCGTCGCCGACTGAACATGACCTACATGGTCATGAACAACGGCTGCTACGGTCTGACGAAAGGCCAGTTCTCCGCGACCAACGACAAGAATTCACCCTCCAAGAAGGGCGAGGCAAATCCCTTCGATGCGATTGACCTCTGTCAGATGGCGATCCAGCTCGGCGCCGGTTTCGTCGCGCGCTCCTTCTCGGGTGACAAGCGCCAGCTCCTGCCGCTCATCCAGGCCGCGATCAGCTACAAGGGCTTTGCCTTCATCGATGTCGTCAGCCCTTGCGTGACCTTCAACAATCATCCGGCCTCGACGAAGAGCTACGAGTACGTCCGGATGCACAACATGGCCTCCGAGAACAAACTCGACTACGTCGAGCCCCAGGAGGAGATCACTGCGGACTATGACGAGGGCACCTCGACCGCGGTCGAGTTGCATGACGGCTCGCAGCTCATGCTCTACAAGGTCGACGGCGGGCACGATCCTCGCGACTCAGATGCCGCGATCCACACCATCCGCACGAATGCCGCGAAAGGCACGGTCGTGACAGGCCTCCTGTATGTCAATGAGGATCAGCAGGATCTGCACGACGTGCTCGGCACCGACGAGCGGCCGCTCAACGCGCTGCCGATGAGCGAACTCTGCCCAGGCTCCAAGGCGCTCGAAGGAATCAACGCGCGGCTGCGTTAGCTCGCGCTTTCAGCGCGACGGGGCTTTCGCCCCTGCCCCCAATCGGGAGGGACGCCCTCCCGAACCCACCCGTTTTTATGACTTCAGCTCACTCCGCCTAGCCGAATCCCCCGCAGCTTTCTCCAAATTCATAAAAAGCGGGGGTGCGGGGGTGTCCCCCGCGCGGGTGCAGGGCCTGCGGCCCTGCTCGCGCTGAAGGCGCGATCAGAAATCCAGCGGCAACACGCGCACGGTCTCGCCCGTTGACACGGCCGCAGCCTTCGGCGGGCGGACGATGAGGCAATCGGCGATCGCGAGCGGCGAGAGGAGCGAGCTGTCCTGCGAGCGCACGGGCGTCACGCGCGGCAAGCCGTCGACGCTGGGCGTCAGCGTCGCGCGCATGTAGTGCTGGCGCGGGCCGTTCGCCTCGATGGCAACCGCCGCCTCCGCAAGCCGCGTCGCTTCCGTGGCCACGGGCCGTCCCGCCAATTGCTCGACCAGTGGCGCCAAGAAGACGCGCGCGCACACGAGCGCCGATACAGGATTGCCGGGCAGGCCAATGACGCGCAACGCGCCGAGACGCCCGCTCATCAGCGGCTTGCCGGGGCGCATCGCGATCTTCCAGAAGGCCAGCTCCATGCCCTGCTTGGAGAGCACGGGCGCGACCAGATCGTGATCGCCGACCGAGGCGCCGCCGATC
>JAEYYJ010000012.1 GCA_023430845.1 Pseudomonadota bacterium | reverse complement strand
TTCAGAGCTTCATGCCGGCGCAGGACATGCATGTCCTCAAAGGGCGCGATACGCCGGACGGTTCAGCTTGGTATCGCCTCGATCCAGGGCAGCCGTTCGTCACCCCTGAGTGGATCTTCCCGCCTGGCAGTCATAGGCGATGGGCCTCGGGAACCGGTCCGGGATGAGCTGCGTCGATTCAGTAGAACAGAAGGATGGCTGCTGCGCCCATGGCGAGCCCGACGAGACCGACCCCGCGGATGGAGCGGAAAGCCACCTCGCGAAACAGCTCCGGTACGGTGCGCCATGGCAGTTGCCACAACCATCCGAGGATGAAACCACCAACGGCGCCGATCGCGAGTGAAAGGAGGTCGAGGCCGGGCAGGCTCGATGGTGCGGGTGATGCGGCGGCAGCGGTGAGGTCAGCCGGCAAACTCCCGTCGGGAGAGCCCGGCAGGATGACCGTGTAGGTAATCGCCGCGATAGCGAGCAGTATGAGAAGACGCGCCATGCCGGAGGCTAACCACAAATTGGCAAATAGCCGGTTAACGGCTTGGAGGGTCAGCAGCTTATCCGCTCCTGACAAAATTTGTCGGGGGCTGTCGGGACGCTTTGTCCCCGTTCGTCCTAGAGGGGAGACCACATGGAAGGAAACGGTCCCATGCAGTACGCCATTCTCTGCTACCACGACGAGAACGTCGTCTGCGCCTGGAGCAAGGAGCACGATGAGGCCGTCATGGCGAAGCTGGCGGTCGTTCAGGAAAAGGCCGTGCGGCAAGGCAAGCTGGGGCCCGTCGCTCGCCTCCTGCCCACAACGGCGGCGACCACGCTCAGAAAGGATCGCGAACCGGCGGTCATCATCGACGGCCCGTTCGCCGAGACCAAGGAGCACCTTCTCGGCTTCTATATCTATGAGGCTGAAAACCTCGAAGAGGTTCTGGGCTTTGCCCGCGAGCTGGCCGAAGTCAATCCCGGCGGTTCCTACGAAATTCGCCCGGTGGGTCTGTTCAAAGACGGGAAGCAGGTGCCGTGACCGATACGCGCTGGATCAACGCCGTTCTGACATCCGCGCGCCCGCGCGTGGTTGCGGCGCTGCTCCGCCACTTCCGCGATCTCGACATGGCCGAGGAGGCCTGCCAGGAAGCCTGCCTCAGGGCGCTCCGGCTCTGGCCCGCGCAGGGGCCGCCGCGCGACGCCGCTGCGTGGTTGATCATGGTCGGGCGCAATGCGGCAATCGATGCGACACGCCGCCAGCGTCGCCTGACGGCGCTGCCTGATGAAGATTCGATATCGGATCTTTCGGACAATGAGGCGGCGACCGTCGAGCGCGTCGATGCGGCCGACTACCGCGACGACATCTTGCGGCTGCTGTTCGTGTGTTGCCATCCCGAGCTTCCGGCGACGCAGCAAATTGCGCTCGCGCTGCGCATCGTGTCGGGGCTATCGGTTCCGCAGATCGCGCGCGCGTTTCTGGTCAGCGAAGCCGCGATGGAGCAGCGCATAACGCGTGCCAAGCGGCGGATTGGCGGTGCTGATGTGCCGTTCGAGGCGCCGGGCGCCGTCGAGCGCAGTGAACGCATTGCCGCCGTCGCCGGTGTCATCTACCTGCTCTTCAACGAGGGCTATACGAGCGATGTCGCGGAGCAGGGCGCACGTGCTGTCCTGTGCGAGGAGGGCATCCGCCTCGGGCGACTGCTGCTCCAGCTCTTTCCTGCCGAACCGGAAATCCAGGCACTGCTGGCGCTCATGCTGCTCCAGCACGCTCGTGCCGATGCGCGCTTCGATGCGGACGGAAGCGCCGTGCTGCTTCCGAACCAGGATCGCAGCCGCTGGAATTCGAAGCTCATTGCCGAAGGGCTCGCGCTTGTCGACAAGGCTTTCCGCCATCGTCGGCCCGGGCCTTACCAGGTGCAAGCGGCCATCGCGGCACTTCATGCGCGCGCTGCACGCGCCGAGGACACGGACTGGGCGCAGATCGCACTGCTCTATGGCGCACTCGAGCGCATGCAGCCCTCGCCGGTGATCGCACTCAATCGCGCCGTGGCCGTATCGAAGGCCGATGGTCCGACGGCTGCGCTCGCCATGATCGAGCCGCTTGCCGATCAACTGGATGGCTATTTCTACTTCCATGGTGCCCGCGGCGCCTTCCTGCTCGAACTCGAACGGGCAGCCGAGGCCAAGGTCGCGTTCGACCGCGCGATAGCGCTCGCCAATACGCCGGCAGAGGCCGCGCACATCCGCCTTCAGCTTGATCGTCTCGAAGGTTCGGCCCGGTCGGGCAGCAGGAAAAAGGAAAGCGCAAAAAATTCCTGACGGCTGGTGTCGGATGGGGGCGTGCAGGTTCGTCCTTGGATGACAAACGGCCAGTTGCAGCTTGCAGCCACGGAGAAATAAATGCCTGAAGCAGCCAAGAAGACCGAGGAGTGCCCAACGGGCGATATTGAGGTCCGAGGCGGCGTGACGCCGTACCTGAACGTGGAAGGCGCGGGCAAGGCCGCCGATTTCTACATCCGCGCGTTTGGCGCGACCGAGATGGCGCGCATGCCGCCCGATGAAAAGGGCCGCTACATGCATATTCACCTCTACGTGAACGGCGGCTCGCTGATGCTCGCCGATTTCTTCCCCGAGCACGGCCATCCTCCGGTCAAGCACCAGGGCTACGACCTGCACCTCCAGGTCGACGACGTCGATCCGGTCTGGAAACGCGCGGTCGATGCTGGCGCGGAGATCGTCATGCCGGTGCAGCGCATGTTCTGGGGTCACCGCTATGGCGTGCTGCGCGACCCATTCGGCGTGCGCTGGTCGGTCGCCTCGGTGAAGTAGGCCGCGCTCCGGCGCCCTCACAGCAAGGAGTTATGATCATGTATGTCGATGGCTATGTGCTTCCTGTGCCCAAGAAGAATCTGGACCAATTCCGCGAGCTTGCGGCGTTGGCTGGCAAAGTCTGGATGGACCACGG
>JAEYYJ010000446.1 GCA_023430845.1 Pseudomonadota bacterium | reverse complement strand
GCCGAGCAAGACATTCGCCGGCTGTCCTAAGCTGGATGTAATCTGCATTCCCCGGCGGCCCGCCGGTGCGCCGGATACTGCTCCACCTGCGGTGGTCAGCGAGTTCTGCTCTTATGTCGAAGGCATGCGTGCGCAAGCGGCGAGGGAGGTCGTCGCGAGAGCTGCGCAGAAATTGCCGCTGAGTGCACCATCCCAGTCGGCTGCTTGAGGCGCCGGCCAAACTGATCGACGTCGATGCGAGCGCTGGTCCCTCAGCGCGGCGTGGATCTCTTTGCCCATACGCGTAGGTCTGCCATCACTTTCATGGTTGCCGCGAGCACCAGCGTGCACAGGGCCAACTTCGACATTGTCCCCATAGTCCCCTCGATCAGCACAGCATGGACCACGCTTCCCACGACAATCACAACCGCGAGGATCGTATGAGCGAGGCGCCACGTTCGCGGGCTGAGGCGCAATCGCCGGCGGAGGATAGCTAGGAGCGCGGTGGCGAAGAGTGCCCACATGGCGATCACGCCCCAGTCGGAGAACGGCGTCGGCGACATGAAGAGAAGGGCGTCGATCACATCCGGCGGACTGGTGATCCAAAGACCTCCGACGTGGACCACGACCGCCACCACGAGCAGTCCTCCGATCCAGCGATGCAGGCGCCGTTCTTTAAGAGGCGACAATCCCGGCAAGTAACCGCCAATCAGCAGGGGCTGAATGAGGATGAGCCCAAGTGCCACAACGCCTGCAAACCCGGCCACGATGTAGACAGGGTCGCGCCAAGCGAGCAGCGGACTCGCCGCCGCAACGGCGATGGGTACGCCGAAAGCCACCGCGAGGCCGGCCCAGATCAGAGACGCTCGCGCCAACCGCATCTTCTTTAAAGCTGGCTCGATCACGCCGGCTGAAGGACGAAGTGCGCCTCAAGGCTGGTGGCTTTTGCGCTCGACATCAGAGGGCGCAGAAATACGGTTTGGAATGCACCGCTGTCATAGGCGAGATGACCATGCGCTTGGCCGAAAGCGGGGACGATCTGCGGCATCTCGAGTCGGAACACGCCATTCGCGTCAGTAAGCGTGGCCCCATGACTCCGCTGGTCGCGCTCGTGTCCTTCGGTCGTATGCGCCCAGATTTGAATGCGTTGTCCTGCAAGTGGTGCACCGTCCCCCGCACGGCGCACGGTGCCCGTCATCCAAAAGCCCCCGCCTCCAATACGCTCCACGATCGGCGCGCCCGGACGGTAGTTGTTGGCTCCGCCCCGCATCGAAGCGGTTGGTGCGAGCCCTTGCGCGCGGGCGGGCAGCAGGAGCCCGGAAGCGCCTGTTGCAAGAACGGAACCTCCTGCGGCGAGAAGGTTGCGGCGATTGAGCAGGACAGTAGCCATACAGAGACCTCTAACGAGCGTACCGCTGATCGGCCGATAGCTTGGACGGCACATTGCGCTGTAGCTTAGCGTTGTTGCGACCAATTCCCAACAATGCAGGGCAATGCGCGCGATCAACTACAACCACAGTTTCGTGATGGCTGTCGCCGCGATGCGCGAGCCACAAAGTTCCGCCTGCACATCGATGCGCATGTGAGACGGCCCAAGGCTGGGCACGCCGATCCGGAACCGGCCACCGGTGGCGATCGTCATGCGAACCTGTATGCTTCCGCCGGATCGAGACAGCCTCATAGGACGCAATCATGCCCCCAGAACGAAAAGTCGTGTTGCGCCCGCTGGAGCGCGAGGACCTGCATTTCGTGCACCAGATGGACAACAACGCCAACGTCATGCGCTACTGGTTCGAGGAGCCTTACGAGACTTTCGTCGAGCTGGCGGCGCTCTACGACGAGCATATCCATGACCAGACCGAGCGCCGATTCATGGTGGTCAGTGAAGACAAGAATGCAGGCCTCGTCGAGCTGGTCGAAATCGACCACGTCCATCGGCGAGCGGAGTTCCAGATCATCGTCGCCCCCGATCATCAGGGTAAAGGTCTCGCAAAACGCGCGACGGAACTCGCGATGGACTATGGCTTCGGTGTGCTGAACCTCCACAAAATCTATCTCGTCGTCGACAAGGAGAACACGAAGGCTATCCATATCTATGAGACGCTCGGCTTTCAGGTCGAAGGCGTGCTGCGACAGGAGTTCTTCATCAACGGCCAGTACCGTGACGTCACGCGAATGTGTCTCTTTCAGCATGACTATCTCGGTTCGCGTCCAAAGCCCGAGCGCATGCTGACACCCACGGCTCAGTGACGGATTACCGGAACGGCGGTTCGTCGAAGCTGCGCAACTTACGCGAATGCAGCGAGCTGAGCTGGCTGCGCAAGAGGTCGATCGCGGCAAGTCCGATCTTGAGATGCTCGCCGACGGCACGCTGATAGAAGCCAGTGGCGGCGCCCGGCAGTTTAATTTCACCGTGGAGCGGCTTGTCCGAGACGCATAAGAGAGTGCCGTACGGTACGCGCAGGCGATAGCCCTGAGCAGCGAGTGCCGAACTCTCCATGTCGACGGCGATGGCCCGGCCGAGATTGATGCGGCGGCGCTCTTGTGACCAGCGCAGCTCCCAGTTGCGGTCGGCATAGCTCACGACAGTGCCCGTGCGCAGTCGCCGTTTCAAGGCCTCGCCGTGCTCGCCGGTGACCTGCTCGGCGGCCTCCTGCAAGGCCACCTGCACCTCGGCAAGAGCTGGCACCGGGATTTCGGGCGGTACCAGATCATCCAGAATGCTGTCTCGCCGCAGATAACCGTGCGCGAGCACGTAGTCGCCGATAGTCTGAGACTGCCGCAGGCCGCCGCAGTGGCCGATCATCAGCCAGCAATGCGGCCGCAGCACCGCGAGATGGTCCGTGGCGGTCTTGGCGTTCGACGGACCGACGCCGATGTTGACAAGCGTGATGCCGCCCTGCCCATCGGCGCGCGCGAGATTATAGGCGGGCATCTGGTATCGATGCCAAGGCGCAGCTGCGGCTAGGGCGACCGAGGCGTCCAAGTCGACGCCACGGCGAATGATGCTTCCACCGGGTAAGGTGAGTTCTGTGTAAGGGCTGGCTGCCCGGTTGAGCTCCCCGAGGCTCCAGTCCACGAACTGATCAACATAGCGCTGGTAGTTGGTGAATAGGATCCAAGGCTGGATCGTGCGCCAATCGGTGCCGGTATAGTGCGCGAGGCGGCGCAACGAGAAATCGACACGAACGGCGTCGAAGAGCGCGAGCGGGCGCGGCCGCCCTACCTCGAATCGCCACAGCCCATCGGCAATCTCGTCGCCGACATTCGAGAGCAGCGGCGTCGGGAAATACCGTGCGAGCTCGGCGACAGACAGGCCGCCATGAACGAACTCATCGCCGGCTTCGGTCACGAAGGGATAGGGGATCTCCTGATCGCTCACACCGACGTCAATCTTTGCCCCGAACTCGTCGACAAGCGGCCGCAGCTGCTCGAGCAAATAGCTACGGAAGAAAGCTGGCTGCGTAATGGTGGTGGCGTACAGGCCTGGCGCCTGGAACTTTGCCCAGGCCCGGCGCGTGAAGGGCACCGGCTTGCCGGACTGCCAGTTTACGCGCAGCTCGGGATAGCGAAACGCTACTCGTTCGTCGGCCGTCGGAATGGCGCGGTCCGTCACATACCGTGCGAGCGCCTCGCGCAGCACTTTGCACGCCGCGGCGTGATCTCGCTCCAGCCGCTCGACGGCTTCCTCTGGCGTTAATCCGCGCTGATCAGCCATGAAGAGTCATCCTGCTATGGCCACGACCTGCAAAATGACAATCAATCACGGTGACATGACTTTGCACAAGGGATCGCGGCTCGCACTGATCAATTGAAAGGCGTATCATTGCGCGCCGGCTCCAAGCCCTTGCCGAAAGGGTCGAGAAATGAAGCGCGCGCCGAGGTGGCAGAGTAGGACAGCACGGGCCATCATTTATGGGGCACTCCCCTGCCTTCTTGGGCTTGGTGCTGCCTACTACCTCCGCTGGAGCGGTAGCGTCTGGCTGGCGATATCGGGCAGCTTTTGGCCGATTATCCTGACGTCCGCTTCGCTTGCTATTCTGATCAGGCTCGCGTTTTCGCCGTACGACGACAGGATGATCGCCGCTTCCGCGTGGCTGACACTCTTGGTGACCTGGTTCTATGTACCGATGTGGGCTTCCGCGATCCAGGTGCAGCACACCACAGCGCTCATAGATCGCGACGGACACGTGCGACTTGCAAGCGATGTGACGCGGCAACCGGGATATGATGTCTGGCTCCTCACCAACAACGCTCGCATTAGGATCGTGCACAACACCTCCGGTGTTGTGGCGACGAATTCTCTCCTTCTGAATTATCGCTACGCCGAGCCGTATATTGCGACGCGTCGTCATCAAGACGACCTGCTCGATCCAATATCGAACGCCGCTATGGCCATACTGCAGGAGGAAGCCAAACGGCCCCGCGCATCGAGAATTGCGCTCATCGACGACGAAGGCGCTCGCAAAGTGGTGCTCGAGAAGATCTGCCGGGCCGCGGTCGGAGATCAGTCGGCGTGCCCTATCAAGATGAGCCTGATACCCCAGAACGAGGCAACGGCGCTCGGCGCAACCTGGAGCAAGTTCTATAGCGAGAAGGAGGCCGTGCAGGAAAAGCACGCGCCGACTTTGATGCGGCTGCTAACGCAATCCGATGCCTCGCTCGTCGACCGGGATCAGGTTTTTGCGGCGCTCCTGGAATGTGCCGACTCGATCTCGCAGATTTCCCAGGTGGCGCAGAAGCCTTACTGGCTGACGGACGATCAGCTCGCCGAGTTGATCACGCGCATCATGACCTCTCCTGAGAGTGGCAACGAAGCCGCCGCCATCGTAGCCAAAGTCGTCCGGTTGAAATCCGAGCAGCGCCGCGCACTGCGTGCCAAGGCAATCGACGAGGCGAGTATCGAAAGCCTGCTCGATCATGCGATCGCGCTGCGCATCACCGATGTCGAGCTTGCACGGCTGGCTCCGCGCATGCGCGAGGCCTTTTCATCCGGCCCAGGGGTCGCGGTTCGCGCGCTGGAACTCTTCGGCGAGCGCCTGCCGTCCGAGACCCAGCAGGACGCCATACGGGGGATTGTGAACGCAAAGGCATCGTATGCCTTGATGGCGCTCACCAACTTGAATTTTTCGGCCGAGCTGCGTGATGAACTCATGCAGAAGGTGCTGGCCGATGCCGACTATGGTGATTTTACCCAAGCCAAATTGTCGAAGGACAAGCTGCAGGGCATGTTCACTCCCAATGAGATGAGAGCACTCATAGAAATGGCCGTGAAGCGGAGTGAAGACTCTGAGAAGTGGATGAATTTCACGCTCGGATCGCTGGCGATAAGTGAGATGACGCCATCCGAGCGGCGATCGCTTCTCACTGGATTGCTGTTCAAGAGTCCTCGCGCGGCACTCGAATTCGTCAGCGAGAATCGGCGCTATCTGGAACAGGAGGAGGTCAACGAGGTTACGCGCGACTACACGCGGACCATAGCGGCCGACCTTTGCCTGCACTTGTCGCATCGCAATGCGAACCGCAGGATCGAATACTTCAGCGAAGCGCAGCTACAGATTCTTCGCGATTGTGCGGAGGCCAAATAGCGCGAGGCACCCTGCGCGATGAGCGATCGTAGCAGCGAGTAGAGATTGAATGCCAGCGGATGCCCCGTTGTCCGGCGCATCCGCAGTTTGTTGCGTAGTTCAGGCCGGTCGTCGGGCCTACTTCAAGGAGATCGCAAGCCCGCTCAGATCCGCGTTGGCCATCAGGCCGACCTGGCGCCCTGACAACTCGAGCACGGCACCCTTTTGGTTCGTCAGTATGATGGCGCGCGCGCCGCGTCCGACTGCGAGGCCTGCGCCCGCCGCACCGTACACGCCTGCGACATCCGACGGCCGCCTGATATTGCTCACGCGCCCACGCAGGACCGTCTTCGAGCCGCCGAAGACGAGGCCGTAGTCGATGCCGCCGACGGAAAGCGGGTAGTGCCTGCCGCGGAAGTAAAGCGAGCCGCCCCCGCCCGAGCCGCCGATAATCCAGCCTGCTTTGTAGATCGTCAGTGAGACGGAGCCGCCTTCGGCATGGGCGGCACGCGAAACGCCGAAGATGGCGACGAGCGCGATGAGCGCCGCGCGAAGGACCGATGAAATCCTCATGGAGCACCTTTCCTGAATGGTTTCAGAGTTGGGTGTTAGCGATACG
>JAEYYJ010000125.1 GCA_023430845.1 Pseudomonadota bacterium | reverse complement strand
TCCTGCAAGCGGCCCTGGGAGAGCAAGGCGCATTCCGATCCGCTGGAGGAAGGCGCCTGGCAGACGAAGTCGGCGTCCGCCATTCCGTTTGCATCGGGCTGGCACACGCCGGAGGCTTATACGCTTGCCGAGATCGAGGCCCTCAAGGCCGCATTCGTCGAGGCCACCAAGCGCGCCGACCGCATTGGCTTCGACCTCATCGAGATCCACGGCGCGCACGGTTACCTTCTGCATCAGTTCATCTCGCCGCTCTCCAACAAGCGCACGGATCAGTACGGCGGCAGCCGCGAGAACCGCATCCGCCTCCCGCTCGAGATATTCGCCGTCATGCGTGCAGTCTGGCCGAAGCACAAGCCGCTCGGCATTCGCATCTCGGCCGTGGACTGGATGCCCGATGGTCTCCAGATCGAGGACTCGGTGTTCTTCGCGCAGAAGCTGAAAGAGGCGGGCTGCGATTTCATCGACGTTTCCTCCGGCGGCAATCACCCCGATCAGCAGATCCAGCTCGGGCGCGGATATCAGGTGCCCTTCGCGGAGGCGATCAAGAAGGCGACGGGCATAGCGACCATGGCGGTTGGCCTCATCACCGAGGCGGAACAGGCCGAGGAGATCGTCGCAGGCGGCAAGGCGGATATGGTCGCGCTCGCGCGCGGGTTCTTGGATGATCCGCATTGGGCTTGGCATGCGGCATGGCGGCTCGGTGCGGATGTTCCCGTCTCCGTCCAGTACGCGCGCGCCACGATCAAGACATGGGCGCCCGCTAAGCGTTATGCTCCGACAGCAAAAGCTGCGGAGTAGGTGACGAGGCATCATGCTGCCGACGGTTTACTGGGTCCGCGATCTCGTGCGTGGGCGGCTGGCGGTCGTTAGCCGCCCCGATCCCGCCTACGGGCTTGCCGGCCAGTTGAAATCGCTGCGCGGGGACGGCGTCGACATACTCGTGAGCATGCTTCAGACAAATGAGGCGATCCGCCTCGGGCTCGCCTGGGAGGCGAACGTGGCGGCAGAGGAAGGCCTCGCCTTCCATAACCTGCCGACCGACGACTTCGGCGTTCCGGTGTCCTTCGAGGCCGCCTCGGCGCTCATCGACACGGTTGCTGCTGACGTCGATGCAGGACGCGCCGTCGGCGTGCACTGCTTTGCCGGACGCGGCCGTTCGCCGCTCTTTGCGTGCTGCGTGCTCGTGCGACTCGGCATGGATCCCGCGGCGGCAATCGAAGCCGTTTCGACGGCGCGCGGCCGCCGCATTCCCGAAACTGAAGCCCAGCGCCAGTGGATTTTCGACTTCGCAGCGTGGAGCCGTGATTCTGGCCGATGATGGCGATCCGGCGCGATATGTCCATAAGAAGAAACACGAATTTTGCCGTCGATAGCGACGGATCTGCAGGGTTTCATCCGTTCTGATCACGTGGGAGAGCGCTCGCATCACGCGACCTCAACAGGTCGTGATGAACGTGCATCAGTAGTAGAGCGGGACAGGCATCAGGCGTATTTTACGCTCAACACGATGAACCTTATCCGCCGGATGGACGACAGACGCACACAGGGTGCGGGCATCTCCGCGGAAACTATTCGCGCAACGGGGCATTACTGTCCGAAGCGGCCCCCATTGCGTGAAGAGAGGGAAAAGCCATGGCGACCAAAGCACTTCCGGTCGTAGCGTCAGGCTCGGCCGGCCTGTCCCGCTATCTCGAGGAAATTCGCCGGTTCCCGATGCTGGAGCCGAACGAGGAGTATATGCTGGCCAAGCGCTGGCAGCAGCACGAGGATACCGAGGCGGCGCACAAGCTCGTCACGTCGCACTTGCGGCTCGTCGGCCGCATTGCCATGGGCTATCGCGGCTACGGCCTGCCCATGGGCGAGGTGATCTCGGAGGGCAACGTCGGTCTCATGCAGGCCGTCAAGCGCTTCGACCCCGACAAGGGTTTCCGTCTCGCGACCTATGCCATGTGGTGGATCCGGGCTTCGATCCAGGAGTACATCCTGCGCTCGTGGAGTCTCGTGAAGATGGGCACCACGGCCTCGCAGAAGAAGCTGTTCTTCAACCTTCGCCGCGTGAAGGGGCAGATCCAGGCCATCGAGGAGGGTGAACTCAGGCCCGACCAGGTCAAGGAGATCGCGACCAAGCTCGGCGTGAGCGAGGAGGACGTCGTTTCCATGAACCGGCGCCTGAGCGGCGATGCCTCGCTCAACGCGCCCGTGCGTGCCGACTCCGAGTCCGGTGAATGGCAAGACTGGCTCGTCGACGAGACGCCCGATCAGGAGGAGCAACTCGCGGAGAGTGAGGAGCTGACACTTCGGCGCGGTCTGCTGGAGAACGCCATGAAGGCGCTCACCGACCGCGAGCGCCAGATCTTCGAGGCCCGTCGCCTGCGCGACGATCCGGCGACGCTCGAGGATCTCTCGGTCGAGTTCGGCGTGTCGCGCGAGCGCATTCGCCAGATCGAGGTGCGCGCCTTCGAGAAGGTGCAGAGCGCCGTACAGAAGGCAAACGCCAAGATCGAGGCGGCGGGCGCCCCGGCATAAGGCGCGCGCTTTCGGGATTGAAAATCATTCGGGCGCCCCTGGGATCCAGGGGCGCCCGTTTCTTTTGATCTCTTCCGACCGCGGTCAGCCGAATGCTATTTCCTTGTATCCAGCCTCTGCTACGCGATCACACCAGGCGCGGTAGTCGGGCGCCGTGCCGCTGTAGCGGGCGATGATGCGCACGGTCTTGCCTTCGACATTGCGGTTCACGCCCGTCATCCACGAGTCGACCTCGTTCGAAAGCAGACCCACACCGCAGGCGTGCACATTCTCCGTCCATGCTGCGACGGCCTCGGGCGTCGCCTCGGCGCGATCGATGCCGCGCTCCCGCATGTGCCGGATGATGTCCGTTACCCATTCGACGTTGTATTCGATGCTCCGCGGGATGTTGCCGAGTGCGGTGTGGGGGCCGATGATCATGAACATGTTCGGATAGCCCTCGACCTGCATGCCGACGAAGGTTTTGGGTCCGCCCTTCCAATCTTCCTTGAGACGGCGCCCGCCCCGGCCGCGGAAATCGATGTGATCGAACGCGCCCGTCAGCGCATCGAATCCCGTCGCATAGATGATCATGTCGAATTCGTACTCGGCATCGCTCGTTTTGATGCCCTTGGCGGTGACGCGCTCGATGGGCGTCTCGCTGATATCGACGAGCTTTACGTTCGGCTGATTGTAGACTTCGAAATATCCGCTCTCGAGCGGCACGCGCCGCGTGCCGAAACCGTGGTTCTTCGGGATCAGCTTTTCCGCGATCGCGGGATCCTTCACGCGCTCGCGGATCTTGCGCGCGATGAAATCCGAGATAAGCGCATTGGCCTTCCGGTCGGTCAGGATATCCCTGAAATTGCCTTGCCAGATTCCGAAGCCGGGAGAGGCGTAGAGTTCCTCGAAGAAGGCCTCGCGCTCCTCGTCCGATACATCGAAGGTGCTGCGCGGATCGGCCGTGTGGATGAAGCATCCGGCCGTCTCCTGACAGCGCGCGAAGATTTCGTCATAGCGGGTTTTGATGCCCTCCATGGTCTTCTTGTCGATCTTGCTGTTGTGAAGGGGCGCACTCCAGTTCGGCGTACGCTGGAAAACGGTGAGATGGCCGACCGTTTTTGCGACTTCCTGGATGGTCTGGATGCCTGTGGCGCCGGTACCGATTACCGCGACACGCTTGCCTTCGAAGGAAACGGGCTCATGGGGCCATCGCGCCGTGTGGAACGCGGGCCCTGTGAAGTCCGCCGTCCCCTCGATACGCGGCATGGTGGGGATGGTGAGGGCGCCAATGCAGGTAATCAGGAAGCGCCCCGTATGCTTGCTGCCGTCTTCGAGCGTGATCTCCCAGCCCGACAATGCCTCCAGGTAGTGAGCAGCTTTCACACGGCTCTTGAACTGGATGTCGCGGCGCACGTCGAATTTATCGGCGACATGCCTGAGATAGCGGAGGGTTTCCGGCTGCGGCGAGAAGTGCTCCGTCCAGTCCCACTCCTGCAGCAATT
>JAEYYJ010000124.1 GCA_023430845.1 Pseudomonadota bacterium | reverse complement strand
CGTCAGTCATGCCGAGGTTCTTCTGAATGTCCATCTGAACTTTCGGAGTGGCGGTTGCTGTAAGGGTAATCAGTGGAGCCTGACCAATATCGTTGATAATAGGTCTGATACGGCGATACTCGGGACGGAAATCGTGTCCCCATTGCGAGACGCAATGCGCTTCGTCGATGGCGAAGAGCGCGACATCGGTCGAGGTGAGAAGTTCCAGCAGGCGCGGCTGCACGAGCCGCTCGGGTGCGACATAGATCAAGTCGAGGACGCCGGCGCGCATGGCCTTCTCGATCTCGATCTGCTCGGGCCAGGACAGCGAGGAGTTCAGGAAGGCTGCATTCACGCCGAGCGATTTCAGCGCGTCGACCTGATCCTGCATGAGCGCGATCAGCGGCGAGACGACGACCGCAATGCCGGGACGCACGAGCGCCGGGATCTGATAGCATAGCGATTTGCCGCCACCCGTCGGCATGAGCACGAAGGCGTCGCGGCCGCCGAGCAGCGCCCGGATCGCGCTCTCCTGGTGCGAGCGGAAGGCGCGGTAGCCGAATGTCGTCTCGAGGATGGCCTGCGCCCGTCCGAAAGCCTCGTCAGCATCCCATGAGGGAGCTGATGGCATCTGAAGGGCGAACAAAGACATGCGTGGCGTCCAGGGGCGCGAGAAGGTTCGTTGCTCATGACACCATGAGGGCGATTCTGGCCCCCTGCCAACGTCGGCGGGCCCGAGGGACGTGGATTGAAGGGGCGGGGTTGCCGAATTGCGCACGGATGCCATGCGGGCACGGGATGACGGGTCGCGGAAAACTTGCCGAGGGCAGCGGCGGCCCCCTATAGCTCGGTAAAAGCCTCATTCCGTGATCAGGAGTAGTGCCTCGATGTCCCAACGTCCCGAGATCCGCTTTGTCGCCCTCGATGCGGCCACGAACCCGGTCATCGCCGCGCTCGTCGGGCAGGATCTGGCCATGCCGCCGGCATTGAAGGCACTTGATCAGAAGTCGGGCGGCGCCCTGACCCGCGCCGCCAAAGCGGCAGAGTTCAAGGCCAAGGCGCGCAGCTCGATTGAAATTCTCTCGCCCGAGAAGCTTGGGGCGACCCGCCTGCACATGATCGGCACGGTGGAGAGTGAGCCGGCGGGTGATCTCGATTGGATGCGCGCAGGGTCCGCGGCATATGCGGCCATCCACGCACGCAAGGCGCCCGCCGCGAGCCTTTTCGCCGAGGCGCCGGAGAAGGGTGCGCCGGCAGCCGATGAACTTGCGGCGCTGCTCGCCTATGGCGCCCTGCTGAGGAGCTACAGCTTCCGCAAATACCGCACACGGCCGGCGCGCGAGAACAACAACGGCGATGGCGAGCCCGAGGAAAAGGCGAACGTCCTCTACATCCACTGCAAGGATCCGCGCGCGGCGGAGAAGGCTTTCGCCGACAAGCTCGCGGTGGCCGAAGGCGTATTCACTGCGCGCGATCTCGTCAATGAGCCCGCCAATGCGCTCGGCCCCGTCGAGTTCGCCGATCGCGCGGCAGAGCTTTCATCGCTCGGTGTCGAGGTCGAGGTGCTGGAGCCCGATGCGCTCGAGAAGCTCGGTATGGGAGCGCTGCTCGGCGTGGCTCAGGGCAGCACGCGGCCCGCGCGCGTCGTCGTCATGCAGTGGCATGGCGCGAAGTCCAAGCGCACGAAGCCTGTTTGCATCATCGGCAAGGGCGTGGTGTTCGACAGCGGTGGTCTCTCGATGAAGCCCGCTGGCGGCATGGAGGACATGAAGGGCGACATGGGAGGTGCTGCCTGTGTCGTTGGCCTCATGAAGGCGCTCGCCGCCCGCAAGGCCGCGGCAAATGTGATCGGCGTTATCGGTCTCGTCGAGAACATGGTGTCTGGTGGCGCGCAACGTCCGGGCGATATCGTCACCTCCATGTCGGGTCAGACCATCGAGGTACTGAATACGGATGCGGAAGGCCGCCTCGTGCTCGCGGACGTGGTCTGGTACGCGCAGGAGCGTTTCAAGCCACGTCTCATGGTCGACCTCGCGACACTGACGGGCGCGATCATGGTCGCGCTCGGCAAGGAGCACGCGGGTCTCTTCGCGAATGACGACAAGCTCGCGGCCGACATTACCGAAGCCGGCCTCGCGACCGGCGAAAAGGTCTGGCGGATGCCGCTCGGCAAGGCCTACGACAAACTCATCGACAGCAAGAATGCCGACATGAAAAACATCGGCGGGCGCTTCGGCGGCGCGATCACGGCGGCGCAGTTCATCCAGCGCTTCGTGAAGGACACACCCTGGGCGCATCTCGATATTGCCGGCACGGCGATGGATTCCACGAAGGATGAGCTGAACCAGGGCTGGGCTTCCGGTTGGGGTGTGCGCCTCCTCGACCGCATGATCGCCGACAAGCACGAGAAGGGTTAGGCCCGCCGCGCCAACGGCCCCACATCAAACCCGCACGAAGCGTAGATATGTGCAGCGTCGGCCTTCGCGCAGTGCCTTGGCTTCGTAGCGTGTTTGTGGCCAGTCCTCGGGGCGATGACGCCAGTCGGCGGCGCAGGTCGCGGTCCAGCGG
This sequence comes from Pseudomonadota bacterium, assembly GCA_023430845.1. Taxonomy (GTDB): domain Bacteria; phylum Pseudomonadota; class Alphaproteobacteria; order Rhizobiales; family Hyphomicrobiaceae. The sequence goes on along the minus strand of JAEYYJ010000124.1, from coordinate 5,632 downwards.
AAATCGGGATGACGCATGAGTGCCGCGAGCATCGTGCGTGCGTAATCGCCAATGTCGGTTCCAAGCCGCAGTTCGGCGCCGGGCTTCAGGACGCGGGCGAGCTGGTCGAGCAGGGGTGTGCCGACGAGGCGGCGCTTGCGGTGCCGCGCCTTGGGCCATGGATCAGGAAAGAGAATGAAGGCGCGATCGAGCGATCGTGCCGGCAACCAGCGGAGCAGCGGCCGCACGTCATCCGGATGCACGCGGATGTTTGGGAGCTGCTCATCCTCGATGAACGTGAGCGCCTTGACGACCCCCTCCTCGAAGGGCTCGCACCCGATGATCCCCACATGCGGATGATGGTGGGCCTGCCAAACTAGATGCTCGGCGCCGCCGAAACCGATCTCCAGCCAGACCTCCGTCACGGGTGTGTCGAAGAGCGCTGTCGCCTGATCCGGCGCGGGCTTGGAGAGGTCCGGCTGCACGCGCGGGCCGACCTCCGTGAGCAGACGCTCCTGGCGGCCCGACAGCTTGCGCCCGCGGCGGCGTCCGAACGAGCGCAGCTCGAGATCATGCGTGGTGATGTCATCGTCGATCATGGCGCGCGCCATAGCACATGGGGGCGTTCGCGTCCTGGGGCGCAGGTGCGCAGGAAAGGCGTAAACGACGCGCAATCGTCCGTAGGCGCGAGTTTCTGATTGACGCGGACAGGATTCCTATTTCATTTTGCTAAACAGCGTTCTGCAAAATTGATGTGGCGTTGATGGGCAGGGCGCCTGCCGCAGTTGCGGTCGAGGACGTGTGTAGTGCTGCGTTGGCTCCCAAATGGTGCGGCAGCGTTGATGCCGCGTGTCCTGCTATGCGCAGGTTGCTGTCTGGTGGCAGCGGCTTTTGCCGTCGCTCCTGCCCGAGCGGATGAGCCGCCCACGGTCGAGGTTTCCGGCGGCGGCGAGATCGGCGGCCATGTCTGGTCGGCTTACGCCAATACAACCGTCGCGCTCTCGGGTCTGATCGCGGGCGTTCCCAAAAGCATTCGCGAGGATGGCTGGCGGCTCAGGGCCGGAGCTGGGTATTGGGAGTATGCGCGGCGACAGACCGTCTGGGTCTCGGACACCGGCAACCAAACCCAGGGCGGATACCGGCGCGTGCGACGCCTGCGAACGGGCTCATATGCGGATGTATTGCTGGGCTATCAGGCTCAATTCGGCGAACTCACTCTCAAGGCCTTTGCGGGAGCGGTCTTTGCGAACGAGAAGTATCTGCTCGACGAGGTCGATGAAGATTCCCCAGGGGTGCTTACGGGCGGGCGCGTCGCGCTTGAAAGCTGGTACAACTTTGGCCCGAATGCGTTCCTTCAGATTGATGTTGGTTGGACGAGCGAGCCGAACGAATTCGGCGGACGCGCGCGCGTCGGCTACCGCCTGACACCACAGATTTCACTAGGTCCGGAAGCCGCCCACTGGCGTTCGGACCGTGGGACGACCACGCCGATATTCGAGCTGTGCCGGGTGCGATGTGAGGAATACGACCGGCGCGACGAAAGCACCCGCTATGGTGCGTTCGTTCGCTACGAGTGGTCGGGTGGGGAGGTTTCACTTTCGGGCGGCCTCGCCGACAACGGCCACGACAGCGACTTCTACGCAACGCTCAACGCGCTCCTGCGCTTCTGACGCGGGCGCTTACCCAAAATGCTCGCCTGCGACCAAAGTATCGCAACTTCTGCCGCGACATGAGCCAGCGCTTTACCCTCACTTAACGGTGCCTGCCTACAGTAGCTCTCGTGGCCGCGATCCGGTTTCGCGTCGATCCGGGCCACGCTGAGTACCAAGAGGTTAGATGGCCTGATGGTCAGCAAGCGGCAGGTGTCGGTGTTGCTTCTCTGCGGTGGGCTGACGGTCTACTTCGGCTATCACACGATCAAAGGCAGGCACGGTCTCGAGACAAGAGCGCGTCTGATCGAGCGTTCCACGACGTTGGAGCGTGAGATCGGGACTCTCGAGACCGTGCGCGCCCGCCTGGAGCGCGAGCTCGCGCTCCTCGGTGGCACCGCCGACGGGGCCGGTGCCGATCTCGATTACGTCGAGGAGCTGGCGCGCCGCCACCTCGGCTTTGCCGCACGCACGGACCGCATACTCATCGAGCGGTCCGGTGCCCGCCGCTGAAGTCCGGCCGCTCGCGGTCGGCAGAGGCATCGACGAATTGCCGCCGGATCGCCCTCTTTCGGCCATGCGGCGGACGAACGGCCATACAACACTTCCGTATTCGCTCACGGGGGATCATTCATGTTCAGGCGTATGATCGTGCCGGTGTCGGCGTGCGTCGCGCTGCTCGCAGCGATGCTCGTGGCCGGCTGCAAGGACACTTTTCTCGAGGGCGTTCAGGATCGCCCATCGAAGCTCGGCGCGCTCGAAAGCGCAGCCGTCGCCGTAGCGCCGACACGCACCGACCATTTTGCGGAATCCGCGCGTCGCATTCGCGCGCATCCGGCTCTCGGGCCGCATACACCCGCCGAAATCAAGCGCCGCGTCGCCCAACTCGTCGAGACACCGCGCCTCGCGACCCCGCCCGCCGCCGTTCTCGCGCGTACCGCCCCACATGAATTCGAGAGCGCGCCGCAACAGCAGGTCGCGGCTGTCAGCATCCAGCAGGTGACGCCGGCCGCAGTCGCACCGGTTGGTGCGAGCCTCATCCCCGTCAATGCGACGTCGGCGGACGTGACACCACCGCGCAGCACGCCGCGCAATGTCGTGATCCCGATGGTCGTCTCTAGTGCTGATGGCAGCACATGGCGGGCCGACAATGGTGACGGCACCAGCGCGTCCAAAAACGAATCCCGCAACGCGCATTGCCGCGAGGAAGCACTCGAGCAGCTCAAGCGCTATTCGGCGACGGGCTATCGCATTTATGAGCGCCTCGACGACAAGCGCATGTTCACGACGTGGATCCTCTGCGACGAGCGCCAGCGCGGCCTGACCACCGCCGTGCACGAGGCCGTGCACATGCTGACCGAGCAGCTCGATGCGTTCCCGCTGGTCGATGGTGGCCAGATCGCGCGCATCGCGGCGACGGAGAAGTTCGCGAGGCCTGGTCGTATTGCCGGCCAGTTCAAACAGTCCGACGACTTCGTGCGCACGTACCTGCTGCCGGGCGGCGCTTCCTCGGCTGACGACTTCACGTATCTGCTCGACGAGTTCAACTCGTACATCCACGACCTGAATACCGCCATCCAAACGCAGTCCATGGCGCCGCGCGACAGCTACCTCGGCCATCGCGACGGCATGTCGGCCATGATGAGTTTCCTCATGGCGTACGTAGCCTTCGCGGAGAAGGATGATCCGCGCACGTGGGCCGGTCTGCATCGCCCGGACGTCAAGCACCTCGTCTCGACGCTGTGGTCGGATGCCGAGCGCACGATCGAGAAATCATGCAAGGTGCCGCGCTATGCGGTCGATGATCAGGCTTTCCTGCGCCACATCTGCTCGTCGGCCAATGGCCGCGCGCTCGGCCATCTGCTGGGCCGCGCACCGCGTTGCCCGAAGGCCTGCCTCGGAAGCGCGAGTGGTTGAGATCTGATTTTTATCGAGGGTGCAAGTATGGCCGCCGCGGGCATGGCACCGCGATCCGGTTGCGATAGCATTTCTTCCTGAGCGCGCGACCGCGCGCCGGCCGGTAGGCCGCCCTAAAAGAGCCCCCCGCGGCCAATAAAAAAAGGGCCGCCGAAGCGACCCTTTTTCGTTCGAAGAAGCTGCCCTAAGCAGCGCGGGTGATTGGGACCTGCGGCTTCGTATCCTCCGCTAGGTCTGTGGCACCCCGGACCGCAATTCCGATGTAACGGACGCGGCCAGCGATCTTCGCTTTCTTGATGCTCTTCAGTTCACCGAAATCACGGCTGAAAGTCGGGAGAGCCAAGGGCTCCTTGTCCTGCTCCTCACACCACTGGCAGTAGTTGTCATAGAGTTCGACTGCAGTGATCGTTGCACCTTCTTCGGCTTCGACTTTCTCCTTGTGGAAGCGTTCGACATCGCTTTCAGGGGCAACCATACGCTGGACGGGAAGGGCCCGGTCGGTGTTGTCGTTGGCCGTTGCGGCCGGTGGCGTAATGACAGCAGGAGCCGGCGGCGCGGCCGCGATGGCCTGGACGACGGGTGCTGTCGGTTCCGCGGCAGGTGCCGCGATGGCGATGGCCGGAGTGGCGACGACCTGAGCAGCGACGGGTGTCGCAACCGGGGCCTGCACCTGGACATCGAGTGGCCTAGTGACAGCAACGTGGGCGACTGCAGCCTGACCAACCGCAGCGGCCGAGGCCACCTTCGGGTTGTGCAAGGCATCATGCAGGCGCCACTGGCTGAAGGCGATGTACATGCCAAAGCCCGAGCCGACTTCCAGCAACAGCGCAATGAAGATCGTCAGCGCCATCTGGACATCGTCGACCTTCAGATCCGCGAACACGAGGCCACCGATCTTGGCAAGCATGGCTGCCTGCGGATCGGCTTCCGTGAGCGCGGTATGAGTGTCGCCGGCTTTCGCGAGCTGGGCTTTCACCTCCATGATCTTCTTGCTGAGATCAGCGGCCTGGACGGCATTCGCGTGCTCTGCCGAGAGCGTATGGAACTGCTGGCAGAAATCGCGATTGTACCTACCGTTGACGACCGTGCAGCCTTTCGTGCGGCTCCAGTAGATCTGGTTCTTCAGACCATCCATCTCACTGGACACGGTGGCGGCGGGACGATGCTGGGGAATCCAGCCAACCTGCTCTTCCATCCGCTTCACGTCGGAGCGCATGTCCTGATAGACGGCCGTCTGCTGGGCGCGCTGCCCAGTCGTGTCGAGCCGGTTCAGGGCCGCGTGTCCGAGTGCCGACGTCAGTGAGTAGGCGGTGACAACCACCCCCACCACCGCTGCTGCGGCCGCCTGGGACCACATGCGGTTACGTACGGCTGCAAATAGGAAGAAGGGTATGAGCGCTTTCAGGCAGTCTGCAGCGGCACTGGCCGCTCCGTAGATCAACCCGTCGAATTCAGTCGTCCCCAGACTGTATCCGAAGCGCCAGTTCATGGCGGCGGAAACAGCAAGCAATACGCCTGCTGCAAGCACGCCTAGGATACCTAGAACGTGTCTCATCGGTTTCAAATGCCCCCTACGTTTTGGGGCCAGCCTACGCGGGCACAGGGTGCCGGCCGAGCGGTCAAAAACACCGAGAGGTTCAAGCCGGGCCGTTCATTGCCCCCAGGAGCCACTGCACAAAGTGATCTCCGGTCGTCTGCGTCTTGGTGAGCTCCGGAACCGTTGAGGCCGGGTCCGGCCGAATTCGCAGCAACATTGGCATTCGATCTGAACGGGTACGGACCGGTTCGACTTATGCACACTCGGTGTCGCCGCTAGACATCGAGCTTTTGCACAGGCCGCCGAACAGGCCGACAGGCAACGCGACAACAACATGGCACTTCTCTCAGATATCAGCGGTAGGCGATTCGTAATCTATTGTTAATTGTTTCAGGCCCCTTAGCGATCGAACGCTCGCGGGTGTGTGATTGCGGACACGTCCACGATCTCATCGGCAACAGCTCGATCAAGAGCTTATCCCCAAACAGTAATCGACAGCTTGTCCACCAGCGCTCGCAATTATTAAGAGGCGTGTACAGCCTCTGTTAAT